>NZ_JBAKFX010000020.1:0-60406 GCF_037577855.1 Dethiothermospora halolimnae
AGGTTAGACATTATACTTCTTTTCAAAATTAGTTAACATCTTATCTCATATTTATACGACGCTAGTCGCTTTTAAAAATTTTCGGATGAAAGTTTTGGTTTGAATAAATCTTCATGCGATTCCCGTGTTACATTTCCCCCTTCTGTTGTAAGGGGCACAGTTTTTCTGTTATAATATAAGGGAGCTATGCCCCTTAGGTGTAGTTTAAGTTGATAGGAAGTCGGGTCCCTCGCCAAAGTGACCGGCTTCCTTTTATTTTTTGTTATCATTTTTAATTTTTAAATATTCATCAATATCCTTTTGAACTAAAAATCTAATATATTCTGATAAACCTAATCCTAATTCTTCTGCTCTTTGTTCTGCTAAATCTCTTGTCTTTTGTGAAACTCTAGTTCTAGGTATTATTGCATCTTTTTTCAGCATTATCACCTCCCAATATTATTGTAGTCCATTAGGAATACATTTTCAAGTATTTTTAAACATAATTAGACAAAAAAATAAAAAAGAATAGGATTTTTTCCTATTCTTATAAACTCGCTAGTTAAATGATTCTACTTTTTGCATAATCTGTTCCAGTTGATTAATAGTTTTTCTTTTTAAGTCTTCTTTAGTAAACCGCTTAGGCAGTTCTTCCATAATTTTTGTAATTAAATACTGCTTCTTTACACTCTTAAGGCTATCCTCATATTTTTTCTCCATTTTTTCATTATCCACTATATAAATTGTCATTAAACTTTCTTTGATTTCTATTATTCCTTTTTTTCTAAATCTGTAATAGTATTTCCCATCCACTACAAAACTAAATTCGTGCTCATGATCTGAATGTTTTCTAAACTTAATACTGTCAACATTTAGAATTTCCATTTCACTGTCTGATGTAATTACTTTAATTTCATTTGTCATTCCCTTTTTTATATCTTTAAGATTGTATTCTCGTTTACATTCATCTGGAAAACAATAAATCATTAGATCCCCCCCCTTTTTCTCTTTTTATAAATACCTCTTTAATAAATATACCACATATTCCATATAAATCTTAAATTCTACATTTTTTCTTAAAAACCTCTTTTATAAAATATTTATTTAAATAATAAAAAAAGCCATGGATTCAAGATTATTAACCCATAGCCTTTCACTAACTTGCATTTTAGTAACATTGCATTAAAATCTATTATTAATATTTAATATAAAATATTATATACTATTTCTATTATCCATAAAAATGTCCCATTACTTTTTCTAAACGTTTATTACTTAAAGCATTTTTTAGTCTTAAAGATTCAGCTACAGATAAATTTTTTCTACTGATCTTAAAAATGTTACAAATTAGTACTTGATAATTATTTAATATATTTAATATTTGTTCATCTAATTTTTCTAAATCAACTTTATTCTTAGTAATAATTTCTTCTAAAAATACTAAATTTTTTTCTGTTACACTGTGTTTATCATGAATAGAGTTAGAAAAATGTCCATAATAACTTAGGAATAGGTCTATTATATCTTTATCTATAAATTTAGTAGTTTTTAAATCTTTAAAATTGTCTTTAATTTTTCTAAAACTTAATTTATTGATTGTTGTAAAGTCGCAGTTAAAATATATGGAATATATAAACTTCAATAGGTTTTCTATTATATTCCTCATACAAAAATTAATGCTTGCATAGTCATTTAACGGAACATACAACAATATTTTATTAACTCCTATTTTATAAGCCTCTAAAAATCGTATATTACAATAAATTTTTGTATCATTTTCTTGTTTTTCAATGTATTTTTTATAAATATCTGTGACTAAATTGTTTTCACATACTCTAGAATAAATTATACTTCCATAATCGCTATTATTTAATCCTGAATAAGGGAAATGCTTCGAAACAAAATTTCTATATTCATCTTTTTTGTTTATCATATTTTACCCTCTATTCCGTGAGTATTTCTTTAATATTTGATTCATATAATTATTTTTCTCTGATTTATTATCATCTGTTGAAGATTCACAATCATTTTTATTTTCTTTAAGATACAACTCACCTAATGTATTTTTATAAAATTCCAAAGTTTTTTCATCTGCTTTTTCAACCTCTCTTAACATCCTTGATAATATAAGTGTACGACTTCTCATAACATATTCTTTAAATTCAATTTCTAATAAGTCTAAAAAAATTTTAATATCTTTATTTTTACTAAATTCTTTTTTTGATAGTAACAGTGTAGTTATAATTGCATATAATTCATATCTTATTAATTCAACACTATCTATTTCTTGTAGCTTTTTCATTTTGTTTCTAACTTTAGCTCTTTCCTTCATTTAAATGTCTCACCCTCTCTTCGAATTCGTCACAAATTAGTTCTAATTTTCCAATTAAATCATTGTCATCTCTGTCTAGAATAAATGTTTCTAATTTTCCTGTAGACAATTTATCAAATCTAGGAAAAATGTTATTAAAAAAATATATATCATTTTCTTTGAAAGATTCTTCTATTTGAATTTTGTTACGTTCATATCCTTTAAAAGCATATCCACCAAGCATTGTAAAAACTACACCTAAGTTTTTAATTGGTTTATTAGTAAAATTTGTTCTATAGCTTTTCCTTAAATCTGATACAACTCTTTCCAATAAGTCTAAACCTAATAATGAATAAGCATCAGGTTTTAAAGGCACAAAATAAAAGTCAGATGCCAGTAACGCTGATACTGTATAAAAAGAGTATGTTGGAGGACAATCTATAAAAATATAGTCGTATATTTCCTTTAGTTTAAATTCATCGATAAAGTTTATTAACTTCTGTTCAGAAGAACCTGTCCCAGTTTCTCTTTCCATGAATATAGTATCAAGTTCTCCAGGAATTATATGAAGATATTCTGTAGGTTTATATATAACACTTTCTAAATCTACATTCTGTAAATTACCATTTGATGTAGAGAATATGTTATTAATAGATGGAACATTTAGTCTTTCTTTAATAATACCATTTTTATCTATTTTAATTGTATTATATTTTTCAAATACGGACTGAGTACAATTAGATTGAGGATCTATATCTATTACTAGAACTTTCTTTTTGCTTGCACTAGATAGAAAAAAAGACATTTCTTTACATAAAGTTGTTTTTCCAACTCCTCCCTTCATATTTAAAAAAGATATAACATTTTTATTCATATTGAAGTCCTCCTATCACTATATATATTTAATACAATAAATTTTATGATTCATTTATTTATTTAGTTTCGACGATTATATATTAACATTCTACACACTATCTCGAATTCCTTCTAAAACTAAAAAAGACTATGATTCAAATCCCAACCTTAAGTTTCAACTTGTATTTTATTTATAAAATTAATTTCTTTATATTCATATCTTAATAATCTTTTCTGCTTGATAAATATTATTTTAAATAGTTTATATTAAAGAATACTTTAACGCATTAAAAAAAGCCTAGAAAATAATCTAGACTTCTTTCTCATAACTCCACTTAAACCCTCCAGCTGTTTTAATTTTGCCGTTTAAGCATTGACTAATTGAACTTAAGCTAATGGATGTTCCTTTGGATGCACAATTAAAGTTTTTATATTCTTTTAAAATTGCACCTTCCAAATTCATTTGTAAAACAGGTGTATTTCTATACCTACTTCTTTTATCTTTAATACGTAAAACCTCCGTTGCTTGTCTCGATGGTAGTTTACAGCTGTTATTTTCTTTTAGGTTTATTGAGAAAATGATCAGTTATAAGAGTAACAATAATTAATATAGGAATATTTATTATTCTTAAAGTTTTACTCTCTATACTTGTAGATAATGTTACTATAGTTATAAAAATTAAGGAATTGTACAGAAACATATGTTTATTTAATATTTTGATTTTTTCTAATAAAATAAGTAAAATTATAGCAGCAATATTTGTTAGAAATATATATATATAATCCATAAAAACATCCTTTCTAAATAAATTTATCAATATAAACTGAAGATGAGTTAGGAGTCTTATCAGACAGTTTTTTGTTTTTAGAATATAACTTATTTTTTTTTATAACTATATCAAAACTTTTAATTATTTCTTTAGATGGCCATCTATATATAATTACATTCCACTTACTATTATAATTATCAAAAAGATAAGTTAAGGGATAAGCATATGAAAAAAAACCTGTTTCTTTTTTCACAGATTCTAGTATTTCTGAATTTAAAATCTGATTATCATAATAATTTGTATCTGGATTAAAAAATATCACACCTATATCAAAATTAATATTCTGATTAAACAAAAAAAATACATATCTATCAGTATCATAAAAAACTAATTCATCATCATAAGATTCAAAAGAATTATATCTAAACTCTTTAATAATTTTTATATCTAAAACTGATAAATTCATAAATATCCTCCTTATTAAGCTTAAAATACTTACTGTTAAATTTAATTTATATATTGTGGTAAAAGTCTAAATTAAGGTGAAAAATGAAAAAAATGTAGATTTTTTTAACCATACACTATATAATACAATAAGAGTTGTAAAATTTCAACCAAAAAAATAAATATATGGAGGATTTGGATATGAGTATTGAAAGAATTACTAGATACGAGAGTGGAAGTACAAATAATGTGGATATGAGAAAAGCAGTTGAAGAACTAAATAAAAAATCTAAACGAGACATTGAAAGAAGAACTAAAGAAGCTAAAGAAGAAGTGGATAGATTTTCTAAAAATCATCGTAGAGCAGCTACTTTTATAGGTGGTAGTATAATTGCGGCAGAAGCATATACTGGCAAAAAAGTATTATCAGCTGCAAAAGATGTGAAAATAGTAAAAGATGTTCTAAATAACAATAAAGTAAAAAGAACTAAGGAAGCATTAAAAAAAGTGCGTAATAGCAAAGGTGCTGCTCCTACTGTAATCGTAGGTGGTATAGCTACAGCTACGACAGATATTGTTCATGGAACAACAACTGAAGCTATAAATAGGTATTATAGCAGAGCAAAAACAAATGCCGATAGATATATAGAAAGAGCTACTAGAGAGGTTTTAGAAAGATCTAAACCAAAAGAAAAAGGTTTTGTAGATAAATATGAGGATGTACATAATAAATATAAACCTGATGTAAGTAAGGGGGTTAAAAAAGCAGTAAACGGTATTAAAAATTTTCTTTTTAACTAGTTAAATAATGATTTTTAAAAATAACTTATGCTAACTTCAAATTTAACGTAAAAAGTAGCTTAGATAGGTTTAAAATGCTAGTTTAAGCTGCTTTTTTGCGTTATTTCTTTGTAAGGCTTATATTTAAGAATATAGAGGTTTTTATTCTTCATCAACTAATAGGTCTAAGACTTTGAAATCACTGCTGTATAATCGATTTTAAAAGTCTTTTTTTCTATAACTTTTCAAAAAATAAAAAAAGACTAGGGAAATTAATCCCTAGTAATTTTTTATCATCAATTCTCCATATTTTTTCCTGCCTTTTTTAGATTTACTAACCGAATACCCTACCTTTGTTTCTATCATATTAAAATCTTTGTACCATTCTCTAACTTGCGGATGGTCATTTATAGTTAATAAAAACTTACCTTTTATATTGCTTAATTCATCTCTTAACTTTATATAATCCTTTTCTTCAAACTGATTAGAATATCCAGCAGTTTTAAAATAAGGAGGGTCACAGAAGAAAAATGTATGCTGCCTATCATATTTCTCAAATACTTTTTCAAAACTTAAATTCTCTATAAAAGTGTTGCTTAGCCTTTTTTTAACTTCTGCTAAATGCTCAGTAGTAAATATTTTTTGTGATGGCTTCCCCTTGACTTTGATTCCAAAATGGTTTCCTTTACTTGCAAAACTTTGAGATAATAAATATATAAATCTCACTGCTCTTTGGACATCAGTCATTTGTGATATATCTATATTTTTATATTGGACAAAAACTTCTCTAGAACAAACTTCATACTTAAGTAACCTTTGGACCTCTTCAGCATGATACTTAATCATTTTAAATAGGTTGACTAATTCTCCATCTATATCATTTATGGCTTCAACTTTAGATGGATTCTTTCCAAAGTATACCCACCCAGCACCGAAAAAAGGTTCACAATAACAAGTATGCTCCGGTATTAACTCAATAATTTGTTTTCTTAATTTAGATTTTCCGCCCATCCTACTAATAGGTGGTTTCATCATAACTATCACTCCTTCAACAATTTTTAATTAGTTGAAAGATGATAGCTGCAGTTGAAAGTAGTTTATCATATGCCTATCTATTAGTCTTTTGCATAGAAAGAAGAGTTTTCACCCTTCTCTCTGCTGCTTGATACTCATTAATATTGATCATTTCTGTCTTGTTAACAAAATCTAATATAGCCTTTTCTAATTGCCTACTCTTTTCAAAATATAGTAGACTTCTATTTCCTCTTCTATCTTTTCTTACTCTTTTAATCTTAAATCCTTTTGCTACTAAAAATACTATTAAATCTTTATCTGTGATTACTTCTAAATTCATTGCTATCATCTCCTGTGTCTAAGTATTGATGTTATAAATCAGAAAAAACTAAGATAATCTCCTAGCCTTCTACTTTAGATAAGTTTAATTTGCCAACTGCTGCTTCTATAAGAATATCTAGTTGATCTTCATTTATCTTTATACCTTTATCCTCCAAGAACTCTAAAACATATTCTTTTTTCTTTTCTCCTAAACCACTACCTTTGAAAATTTGTTCAGCTGCATATACCGCTTTTACAACCCACTTGTAAGCCCTCTTTTCTTTTAAGTAAGGTACTAATACACAAGTGAATATAGCTCCCAATATCGTAATAACACCTAAAGCTATTTCCATAAATAATTTACTATCCATAAACAATTACCTCCTAATTTTTAGTCTCTATCTGCCATGACTAAAGCTAACAAACTTAACTCTGCATTTGTTAAAGTGTTATTCTTAGCTTTATCTAGCCACATATCAGCATTATTTAATACACCTTTACTTTTTAAATTCTTTATAGTTTTGATTAATAATTCTTTTTGCCATCCATGTTGAAACTCCACAATATCATCCTCCTTTTCAGAGATAACTAAAGTACTTAAATTTTTATCAAGATAGCCTTTAAGTCTTGGATAATATTTCACTGGATCCACTGCACTATCATATCCCTTTCTTGCAACTTGACTTCTAAACATAAATTCATTTTCGTGTATCTCCACATGGACATGGGGTCCAGTAGTATTACCTGTATTTCCACTATAAGCTATTATTTGACCCTTATTAACCCTATCCCCTACTCTATACTTAGATAGCTCTTTTAAATGTCCATATAAAGAATATAAACCATTATCATATTGTACGACTATATAATAGCCATATCCTTTAGTAACTCCACCACCGTTTAATTTGGAATATATAACTTTTCCATTGTCCAAAGCTATTAGTGGTGTACCTACCGGCATACCTATATCTGCACCGGCATGTAACCTTCCCCACCTTGGACCATATGGAGAAGTATATCGGCATTTATTTAAATCTTCTTTTCTAACGGGAAATAACATGTTCCACCTCCTACATCATATCTATATAATCATTGTCTAGATTAACTCCTCTAGAAATTTTAATTTCATTTTCTTTCCTAGCCTTGTGATAATAAAATCCAATTGCAGTGGTGAAAGCACCAAAGGCTCCTGTAAGAATGTAACTTAGAGGATTTAAGTTTTGGGTTTTATAGACCATAAACATTGTAAAAAGAATAAGTGTTACCATACCAATGCTTATACCGAAGAATATCTTTTTAGAAAACTCTGCTTTTTTCTTTGGTTTTGGTTTATTCTTTCTTCTTTCAAGTTCCTTAAGTAGTTGCTCCTCACTAATATTTTTAAGTTCTTCCACATTATCACTCCTATTCGATTACTTCCACATTAAAAAAGATGCTATAAAACTTGCAATTATAGCACCTATAAAGGTTCTAAACAACCACTTATTAGTATCTTTAATTTCTTTTATATCTTCTTTATTGTTATTTGCAGTACTACTTGTTTTATCTAATTTTTCCCTCAAGTTGTTGTATCCGTCTATTTTAGTTTCAATTCTAACTACTCTTTCTAATAATTCATTTAGCACTTTACTCTCCATATGTCACCTCCAGTAGCTATTCACTGTATCCCTCCAATAAATAAAGAAGGGCATAAAAAATACACCCTTCTAAGGTGCTACGTTAAAGCCTTGGTTAGATTACATCACTATGTTCCAAAATATAATCTTCTACTGCTTTCCTGTACTCTTCATTTTTTACGTCGTCTAGAACTAAAATTTCTCCCGTCTTTGGATTTAGCCCTTTATTGATAATTCTTTCTGCTAAAATTCTAACAATAATTGGATTAACATTCATTATAAAATACCTCCTATTTTTTCGTCTTCTTGTAGTAGCAACTGATTTTCTAATTCTTGATTTTCTTTTCTTAACTTTTCTTTTTCTGTCTCTTGATATTGCATAAATTCATCTATTATTATTAAGTTTTTTAGTTCTGTTGTATTTTTATTTTTAGTAATATCTACACGATACTTTTGAGCTTGTTTAAAATTATTATCGTTATAACCAAAAGGTAAATCCAAGTAATCAATTTTATTTGGTCTTAACCCTTCTTTAACGTTGCCTTCCATTTCACTAAAAGTTCCATTTAATATTTTTCCTGTGTTTTTATCATAAATTAACCTAATGCCATATTCCACAAAAATCATCTCCTTTTATTCATATGCATCAATTGTAACAATAGTATCGCCCACATATGGTGTTGGAGTTCTTGTTTTGCCAGAAGGTTGATACACTGATATTAACCCTAGATAACTATCTACTCCTTTACCACGTATTTCTACAAAGTTATTCCCCCAATAAACCTCTCCAAAACTACTTCTACCATTAATACTTTTATCGGTATCCTCGACAGTTGTAGTTAAACAAAAATCTAATGTTGGTAATATTGCATCTATATAGTAACTGCTACTGCCAGTGTAAGGATAACTTTTTTTCAGTACAATAATATTATGGTCAGTGTTATTTTTCATTCCTTCTATTATTAGAAAATTAGGAATAAAGTCGATTCCTGGGAATGAAAAACGTATATTATAATTTTCATATTTATAACCCGAAAGGTTGGTGTAATCTCCTACATATACATAATTAATTAACTGTTTTTTTGACATTGTAGTTCTAAAATGTTTCTTCCCTGTACTAATATTTCTTATGCTCCCTGCTAATTGACTAAATGTATCACTACCACTTGGATTTAAACTGTCATCTACGTCAGTAATGGCGGTAGCGATTAAATTTTTTCCATCACTGACATTTGTAAAAAGTTCATCTATCGCATCTTGAACATTTATAGCATCCAAGCCACTAATCGAATTATCATAACTTAAATTACTAGCAGATATGCTCTTACCACTTACTAATTGAAAATTTGTTCCATCATATATCATAACTCCAATTTGATTAGCTTTAATATTACCACTTTCTAAATCTGTGCTTACATCCTTTTTTATCGCTTTAGCACCTAGAGAATTAATGTTTATAGTACATGGTCCAGCATTAGTAGAATTAAACTTACAAGCTATTTTTAAGCCTTTATAATAATTGTCTAAGCCTTCTAATTCTGCTATATATTCATTTTCCACTGTCCTAGTATCTTCTATATAGAAAACTACTTCATTTTGTATCGCATTCATTCTAGTAGATGTTATAGCTGTTCCTGCTTGTGTAACTATTCCTGGGGATGGAGTTATTGTTTTAGTTCCATCTCCATTATCAGTTACTACATAACGATTGGGATATTGGACTATATCATCTAAAAAATTAGTTTTAAAACCCATCTTATACCTCCTTTATATTAAACTCAAAATAAACTGCCAAAGTACCTTGTGTTTTAGTGAATATGTTGTTTCTTTCCGAAATTATAACTCCATCACTGGAAAGTATCTTGAAATTTTTAAACTCTCCGTTCTCTGTATCATCTAATGTTATTGTAATATTTATTTTTTCACCTTGGACTACTGTTGAAACTTTTTTTGACTTAACTACTCCATCCTGCTCATATTGAATATTGTCAATTATACTGTCTATGGCTTTGGCAATTTCATTTTTTCCATCTGTTGTTAACATCTAATCACCTACCTCTTGTACAAGCTTTTTTGCTTAACTTTGAATGTACCAACTATTTTATGTTTTACATCTACAAACATATAACCTTCTTCTATTCCTACATCATCAAAAGGATTGTACTGTTCAAATGATGTCAGATAACCTTTATAAAGTGGTCTACTACCACAGTTAAATGTTCCACAAATAGGGCTTAAAATGTCACTAGTTCTAAATGTTTCACTTATTCCTACATCAATTAGCATTTGTTGAGCCTGGGAATATAATCTAACTCCACCTGCAGCAACTCTTTCTAATTCAAATGGAATAGTAAGATTGTTAGGTTCGAAGTTAAGTAACAATGCCGCCTGTTCATTATCATAAAGAGGATTATTCCATAACTCTGTTAAAGATATGAAGTTATCCCCAATTACAACCTCTGCAACTTCATTTAGTGTTTCTATATCACCTTTAGATAAATTAGCTTTTATCTTAGTCTTTATAAACTGTCTATACTTATCATCATTCTTGTTACCTCGATACTCTTTAACATTACTACCTATTCTATCTAAGTGATAACCTGTTGCTGTATCTACATCTTTAACTGTTTTTATGTCTTTTATGGCTTGATTTAATTCCTCTATTTCAGGAGCAATTATAGCAAATAACTTATATATATTACTGTCTTTATCTTTTCTATAGTTGTCCGTAAGCCTATTTAACATTTTTTCTAAAATCACGATACCACAACCTTGTTATAATCGGTAGTTGCCACCTCTCTAGTGTCTATAGATACATTAGATTGATTGAAATTAGTATTATCTGTTGATAACTCAACTGTTAAATCTTCTATACCATCTATATTGCCTTGTATCTTTGCTATTATCTTGGACCATATGACGTCATATCCTAGTCCTAAGCCATTATAATTAGTGTTATCTTTATCAACTCCACCAATGTATTTAATTATTTCTGTTCTAACTTCCTCATCTCCATCTACAGGGAAGTCGTTATCTGTTACAAGGCTTACATTAACGTATACACCAATCTCTGTTGGTCTTGTAAAACCTATTTGATGTGTAACCCCTCTACTATCATCTGTTGGTATCACTATATCTCCATACGACTGAATACCTCCTGCTTTTACTCTTAATATTGCCTTTGCTATTTCTTCATCAACTCCACCAAATACAAATGGTGCTACACTCTTTGGTGGTATTCCATTAATTTCAACTGTTGTATCATTTTCTTCTACTATTACATCAATAACATCTGTTATATCAAGTAATTCAGCTTGTATAGACTCCGCTGTAGAACTTCCACCTTGTGCTAAAGATCTATAATATCTATCTCTTAGTTCATAATCTTCTTCTCTATTTGTTCCATTCTCTGCATCAGTAAGGTTAGTGGTAGAACTTAGTCCAGATATAGGATTAACGACTTCTGTAATCGTTCCAGTTGGTGTGTTTCCTGCTTGCCCTTCTGTAGTTGCTATAAGTGGTATTATAACCTCTCCTGTATCGTCTATTTCTCCTACTTCTGTAGTTTGGTAGGTAAATCCATCCTTCCTAGCAACTTTAAATCCTAATGGTATCTTTGTCCCAACCTCTCCAATGAACTTCTGTTGTTCTACTGTTGCAGGATTTGCTCTTTTCCTGTTAACTGCAGCATATTTTACTGTACCATCTAGACTATTATTTTCTGATGTATCAACAAATCCCGAATGGTAAGTATCTTCTGCGACCTGCCATGATTGACTTAATTCCCATGCAACGACTTTTAAAAATAGTCCTAATGGGCTTCTTGGGCTAAGGTTTATATTATCCCCAAATAACTGTTTTGCATTTGTTTCCATATCAGAAATTATATTTGCATACTGCTTTCTCTTAAATCCTTTTTCAGTTACTCCAAATTTAGCCAATATCTATCACCTCATTTCTAGTTAAGGTGTTTCCTGATTTCATTAGTACTTCAAAGTCTATTTTTAATTTTCTTCTAGGTCTATCTATATCAACTATTAACTCCTTAATTTCCTTAACCCTATCCTCTTGTAAAATGGCTTTAGCCACTTCTGTTCTTATTCTGTATCCGTTATATTGCTTTCTTTGGAGCCACTTATAGGCTAATCCATGTAACTCATTTAAAAACCATTCTCCAGTGTTGGTAGTTAGAACTCTTTCTACACTTTGTACTTCTTCATCTTTACCTTCAACTATTTCTATGTTATTACTTCCATCAAAGGATAGGTCATTATCTTTAATTTTAAATGTTTTCATACTGTTTTCACCTTCTCACTTGGGTTAGGACTAGGACTAGGTTTCCCACTTGTGCCACTTCCTGCAGGGTCAGTCCAGCTAATAGGATGTGTGTGATTGTCTAGCCATTCCTTTAATGTTAATCCTTTAGGCACTCCTTCAAATGCTCCTTCATCCCCTAGTTTTACTTTCCCATCAGTGTGTATAATAATATCATTGTTCTTTTTTATTACCACTTTAGAGGATAGGTCACTTTTAGATATAAGTAAATCTTCACCATGTTCACTTGGAAGTGTTTTATTAAATGGCATTATACCACCAATTACAATAGCATCTGAAATAGAATGTTTTCGAGTATGTTGTGGGTCCTCTTTATCTCCAGTTAACATAGTATTATCAATTGCCCTTTCCCCAAAAACTAAAAGAACCACATCATTCTTTTGATATGGTGGTCTAATAATAAAGTTTCCTGCTTTTAAATGCATAACTGGAACTTCCGATATAGGCTGTAATTCCTTTGGGTCTTGGTTCTTATATTTCCTTTTAAACAGTGGTTGTACTTTAGCTTTCATTGTTACTGGGTCATATTCCTCTATCTTGGCCAACATACAAGTATGGACATCTGATAATCTTTCTTCCATCATTTCATCTAAAAAATTTATTGCATTACTCAATCTATCACCTCCTATAGTGGGACCACCTCTACTTCTGTTATAAAGTCTCCTTTATGTGTTCCTTTAACTACTCTAAAGTTACCATTCGCTGTTCTACTCTCTATTTGGAGTATGCTATCCACATTTATTTTATGGTTTAATAGCATTTTAACCTTATAGCCTTCCTTACCTTCCTGTTCTATCTTCTGTGGTGTATCTACAAGTCCAGTATCACTATTTAATAGAAACCCTGTAAATGTACCTTTTTTCTTAGGTCTAATGTATATCTTTCCATTGGATATATAGAACTTACTTCCTGTGTCTTTTACAACTTGCCTTAAAGCATTTTGTAACATTCCAGATACTGTTATCCCTCTAGAGTAAGTTACATTGTTTTCTAATTGTAAATCTCCTAGCTCTAATCCAAAAGTATTGGCCAAATCATTTATAACTGCTTGACTTGTTATACCTGGCATATATGACTTTTCTATATAGGTTTTATACCACTGTTTTGACCCTTCCCCTACCATTAATTTAGTTTCTTTATCAACACCATTCCACTTGCCCTTTATTTCTTCTATTGTACCTAATAGAATAGTACCTATATCACCTTTATATCCTGCATTGAGTATTACATTGCCTTCTTTTTTAATATTGCTTATAGTGGAATTTGAAAGGTTATATATTTTAATTTCAGATACATTGGGTTCGGGGTCGGTATCAAAGTCAACTTTAAAGTCTATTTCAAAATCATTATTAGAAAAACTTTGTCCTGCAGCTATTAGTTCAACCTTCTGTTTCCATAGTTTCATATCAACAACTCCGTATCTACTAAATATAAGAATACTCTATCGTTAAAGTTATCATACCCTACACTTTTCTCACCTTCTGAAAAGTCATAAGGATATACAAGTACCTTAGGTATATCTAATGCTTGATAAGTAGAGAATAAAGGCCTACCATATATAACTTTTTCTCCTAAGACTATAGGTTTCTCATTTTTATATAGATCCATTGTAAAGTAATCTCCTATGGAGTTATAAAAAACTTCAAAGGTATATGTTTCATTCTTCAATTGCATATCAAATTTATATGGGATTGATTCTTTATCTATATCAATGTATTTCATATTAATCACCCACTTATACTTTTATAAATATCTATAGCACTTACATCAATGTAATTTCCTTCTTTAATATTTTTAACTGCCTTCTGCTCTGGTGTAAGGAAAGGAACAGGGTCATTATTGCTTTTTAACCTTTCAATGAAATCTGTTTCAGCCTCTATATAATCTATTCCAGTAGTTTCTGTAGGTTGCTGTCTACCTTTATTGGTTACTGGCTTAGTTTGTCTTTTCACCACTGGCTGTTGTATTTCTACTGTTTGGCTCTCTGCTATCCTTATCTGTTTTATTGTCATGTTAAACTTAAATCCATTAGCTATACTGCTATCTGTAATCTCTGTGAAACTTTCTATTACAACATTATCTAGTATGTTTCTACCTACATAGGTAAGGACTTCTCCTTCTTGTTGGTATTTTTCCAGTTGCTCCATGTTGATTTGTGCATTTTCCCCTACAATAATTCCATCTAGAGTTAAGATAGTAGGTTTCTTTTTAACATGGTCGGATATATCCTGTCCTTTTTCAACTGGTTTTTCTGTTGCATTTACTTTTAAATTTTTATTTTCCTTACTAACAACGGAAAACTCTATATCTCCTAACGTTGCTTTTGGCATTTTATCACCTCTTTCTTTTTATTCTTACCTTAACACCAGCATATGCCCACCACCTTATCTTGTATTATAAAACCCCCTAAAGTTAGGGGGTTAATGTTTATTCAGATACTATTTTCATATCTTGTTTTTTGTCTAATGCTTTCAAATTATCAATTATAACGTTTCTATCATCAAAAGTGACATTTTTTTCTTTTAATAAATCTACTATCTGTTCTTTTAACATTTTCATGCTACATCCACCTCACTATATACTACATGGTAATTCTTTTCTTTACCATTTTTAGTGGTGTAGCTTATTTTAGATGGATAACTATTTTCTTCTAACCATTCTTTAACCTTCCCTATTACATTTTCTCTATATTTGACAACTGTACCTTGCCACGAACCATTACTTTCCCATACTGCCTGTTGTTCAGCCTCTGATAAGTCTAACATTTTAACTATTTGGCTTACTGCATGGTATGCAGGTTTACCACTTTTAGTTTCTATCTTTAATTCTTTGGCTATTTGCTTTGTATCATAAAATTTAGTTTCTTCCTCTATTTCTATAGGTAAATCAATCCCTGCTGTTTGATAAAATTTCTTAGCAGTTAATAACTTAATCTTACTGTCCATTCCTGCTTCTTCTAATAGTCCACTCATAAACTTAGCACTATCACTTGCTATCTTTAATTTTTCTATTTCATCAGCTTTATTTCTTAACATTTCGGGGTCTGCCTTGTCTGTTATGTATGCTCCAGTTTTCTCTACTTCTTCCTTAACTTCAAAATATTCATCTAGTATTTTATCATATTTCCTCCACGATAATTCGTCATCAAATACCTTAATTACTTTAGCATATCCTCGTTCCGATAATAACCATAAATTTTTAGTAGCATTTAAAGCATTTTGAGTCATGAATCCGCTTTCGACTAAATCGTAAGCAAAAGATGTATGCCTTAAATCTATTATATCTATTCCAGTTCTAAAGTATTGAATATTATTTCTTATATCTTCATTGACTGCTTTTACTTTCTTATTATGTAGTTTTGCAATTGTGCTAGCTAACATGCATTTCTTTTTATCTCCGAAACCACCAGCTATCTTAGGTATTTCTTCTCCGCATACTTTTGTTCTTCCTAATAACTTTAATTCTTTGTTCATAATAAGTTCCTCCTTTAGTTTTTAATTAGTTGACTAATCTCACCAAAGTTGGATATAATGCATATATAGGTTTTTTATAAAATCCAACTTTGATTGAGCCTTTTACTAAACATTTGGCGATGGTAGTAAAGGGCTCATTTTGTTTTTTGAAAATGTTCCAGTTCCTTTCCTAGAGCTTTCGCTATCTTCGCAATAGTAATCAATCTAGGATTTGTTCTATTATTTTCAATTCTACTCAATGTATCCCTATTCAATTTTGACTTTTTAGCTAACTGTTTTAGCGTTAAACACTGTTTTGCTCTTTCTATTTTAATTTTATCTACATCAAAATCCATATAATCACCCCCTTTATTCTACATTTAGTAGAATATACTCTTATTATAAAATACATTATGTAGAATGTCAACACTTTATTCTACTTTTACAAGAAAAATGATAAAATATAATAAAAATATAGATAATATAAAAAGGTGGTGATTGTATGAATTTTGGTTTCATGCTAAAATGCTTAAGAAGTAATGCTGGTCTAAATCAAAAGCAACTTGCTGATATTTTAAACATCTCCCATCAATCTATATCAGCATATGAAACTAATAGAAGAGAACCTGATTTTAAAACCTTAGAAAAAATAGCCGATTATTTTAATGTTTCCATAGATTTTCTCTTAGGCAGAACAGATGACCCTAACTTAGTTAAATTAGAAGGTCAAAAATTACCAAAGGAGTTAATAGATCTAGGTGTTGAATATGTAACTGTGCTAAAAGAGTTTAAAGACAAAGGTTTATCACCAAATGATATAAAAAAAATTATAAATATAATTACAAAAGAATAGACCACTTAAACAAGTGGTCTATTCTTTATATTTTTCAATTTCTTTAATCAATATTTCCCAAGCATCATTAGGGCTTAACTCTAGTTTAAATTTATTAATTCTATTACTTACTCTCAAAAAGATATTTTTTACTTTCTCTAAATTTAACCCTAATTCTAACCTCAAACTCTCTATATCTTGAACTTCATCTTCAAATAAGTATTCAATTTCCTCATCATCATCTCCATCGAATAAAATTTCATTTAGTTTATGTTTTTTAGCAATTTTATAATAGTTTAATTCAAGTAATTCCTCAATCGATTTATAATATCTTTCTATTGTTTTTAAGAATAGATAGCTATCGAATTTATTTTTTCTATAAGCCTCACCATCATCACATTTAATAAATTTTTTGCTTTTATTATTTAATATCTCTATAACTATATCTTCATTAGAGTTTTGAGGATATTTCTTATTCATACTGTTATATTTCTTATTCCCTATAGATTTTAAAATGAATTTTTTAATTTCATCTTCAAAGTGGTAGTTCTTTGTCAATCCTTTATAACTTAGACTAACTTTATAGTTAATTTCTTTATCTCTAAATTTTATCTCTCTTCTTTTATTAGATATTATTTTCTTTAGAATATTCATCCTGTCACCCCAAAACCTAATATGCTTTTACTATGGTGTCTATTTGTATTTTATAGCTTTCATATTTGGGGAAAGTTTCATTTGTCGATGTTTCAAATGTTTTAGTTTCTCCCTCTTTTAATTTTGGTTCACTTCCAGTTAATGTGCCTAATATGTTTTCATCTTTATCATATAAAGTTATTGTGTAGAAAAAAGAATAATCTTTACTGTTGTCATTTGTTACTTCTCCTAAAGCTTTAGTCATTCCTTTATCTTGTTTAATTGTAACCTTGTCAAAAGTTATGTTTTCTTCGGGGTCAGACGAACACCCTACTATTCCTAATAGCAACGAAACTGTAAGTAATAATATTAATAATTTCTTCATGTAATCCCCTCCTTAATAATATATTATACCAAATTATAGAAAGAATTACATGAAGATTTTATCTTTCTGTTAGAGCTGGTCTTTTCTTTCTTAGTCTATTGAAGTAGTTTTCTAGTATTGGAGTCAATTCTCCATCTATAACATTTTTTATAGTTTCTTCTATACTACTATTCTCACTTACTCCTTCTACTTTTATATTTATAGTTGGAGCAAAATTTACATCCTCTCTATATTCTTCACTAGATATACTTTCTGTTAATTTAGATTTAGTTTGTTTGTTCGGTAGAACCTTAGCCCCTCTAGGCATTGTTACAAGTTCGGGGCCTCTCTCTCCAACTATAGCTTGACCTCCACCGAAGAAATTAGTACCTTTAGCCAACATAGGTATTTGAGGTATATTTATTCCAAATTCTTTACCACCGACTTTAGGTAGCCACTTAGGAAATTTAATGTTTATTTTATTTAAGCCACTTATCAATTTATTTATTCCACTAAGTATGAAGTTTATAGCACTTTTTGCCCCTGCTTTCATTCCTCCGAAAAATGATTGCATGGCATTTCTAGCAGTATCACTTTTCTTGTAAAGTGCAACCAAGCCAAGTACCAACCCTGCTACCAAAGTTACTACTAATCCTATTGGATTGGCAGTTAGTGCAGTATTAAATAACCACGTTGCAGCAGTTGCTACTTTGGTTGCTCCTGCTAAAATAAAATCAGCCGTATATAGACCTACTATAGCTAATGTATGAGCTCCGCTTGCGATAACAGATGCCCATTGTGCAGCAGTCTGTATTCCTTGCATTATAGATACTGCGAACAATATAGCACGATAACCCAAATAAGCTTTACCTAATCCTTTTAATGCACCTACAACTGTATCTTTATGATCTACTACCCAATTTAGTCCATTATTTACTAAATCCAATCCACCAGTCACTAAATCGCCTAAAGTTGTTTTTAACCCAGTCGATTCATCTCCCATTCCACCAAATGCAGTTATAACTATGTCGGTAACAGTAGAGCCTATACTGGCCAGTCTAGGTACTAACTCAAAGGCTACAAATCCTCCAAAGTCTTTCATAACTGGCACTACAGGATTTTCTATAAATCCAGCTACTCGATTAAATACATTAGTTGCTATATCTCCCCATCTTTGGATAGTTCCATTTTCGGACCATTTTATTAATGTTTTAGATAATCCTTTAACTTTCCCTTTTATAGTATCGAACATGCTACCGACTCGAACTTCTCCAGTGGCTGATATTCCCATCATTCTAGCTAAAGAGTTACTAAATACACCTTTTACAGTGGACATAACCCCTTTGAATGAGTTTGCTTGCATTTCCATTCCACCGGCAAATCTATCCTTCATAAGTCCCAATAAGGCTTTATTGAATTTTTCTTGGTTAGTTATTTGTCCTTTATTATTAACTATTTGAGCCTTAGCCATGTTTTTGTTGGCCCATTCTACTATATTTTGTTTTTTAATACCAAATTCTTTTAATCTTTCCATTTCTCCCATTTGCTATATGTTACCCATAAGGCTTTTTATCCCTATGTTCTTATACTTTATATTCGCATAAGGTCAGCATATATTTTTAGTATTATATATCACTACATAATACCAGTGTCGGACACTCTTGGAAGGATTATATTTATTCACCTTCTATGCGTTACGGTGCTGTTTAGCCTTTCGATATCTAAACAGTTACCTCGGTATTAGCATTTCAGCCTTCACCGATTTTGCCCGATTTAACGACGCCCAAATCGTTAGGAGAATTAGATATTAAAAAAGCACCCTAATCACCTAGGGTACTTCTAATTCTTTGTTGTATAATTTTGAAAAACATTCTGTGTGACCTCTGAACCAAATTTTAGGTTTATACTGGAATTTTCTATTCTTTTCATGTAACTCCTTTTCCAAGTAAATAGCATCATATAAGTTTGTATTTACAGTGTCTAATATTTTATAATCATAAGGCATTATTTCCCCACTAAATCTTTTTTTTAGTAAATTTCTAGTTATACCTATTTTATAAAAATGCTCTTCGTAGTTCCAGCACTCAATTATATATACTTTTACTTTTAATTTAAGCCACTCTTTCTTATTTCTTTCAGCCTTAGTGGTATTATACCCACCATCTCCATGTTTTAATTTTCTAGCACATATAGGACATCTTTGCTCGCCATGAATAAAATCTTTTAGTGTCATATTAAATCTATGCCCTTTATGACATTCAAAATTATATTTTTCATGAGTGCCTATAAATTCTTTTGATGTAAATTTATAATTGGGTTGGTTTTTCGAAAACCATAACAATATATTCTCATAAGAGTAAGGGTTATTTGGCGAAAATTTATGCTGTTCTTTTCCATATCTTAAATTACAAACTGAAGTCTGATACTTATAACCTTTTCGATCCTTATATTTTAATACTTCTTTATTGTTGTTATATTTATCAAACAAAGGCTTAAAACCTCTTTTTATAAACTCTGATTTGACATCTTCAATTTTTAACTTTCTATCTTTTTTCAATTTTCCAATAGCACATTTTGGGCAATTAGAACCCCTTTGAACTACTGTCCATGACATTCTAAACTCTCCATGTATCGGACAAGACAAGGTTAATTTTTCACTATTATTTTTATATTCTGTTGATATTAATTTAAAAGGTTTATTGTTTCTTTTTAGCCACAACTTAATATTTTCTATAGTATATGGATTTCCATTTCCAAAAGCACTAGGCTTAGCGTTTCTATGGGCCATTTTATCATAGCATCCTAAAACTTTATAACCTTCTTTAGTTTCCAGTAATAGCTTTTGCTTGTTATTTTTGTAATCCTTGAACAATGGCTTGTAACCTTTGGAAATAGCAAGTTCCTTAACTTCTTCTAAGCTAAGTTTTTTAGCCATAACAAGTACACCTCCGATAGTGCTTTCTTTTATCCGAGTATTAAGTTTTTATTAATGTAGGAAGAAGACTCGGATTTCCTTCTTGTCATTATGGGTAGCTAATCCATAACTATCCTACATATATATTATACCCTATTTCGACAAAGTTATGAAGCTATCGCTAAAATATTTTGAGCGTCGGCAATAGCTTCTACCCCTTGGTCTATGGATTTTCCCATCACACTGGACATGTCACCTATAATTCCTATATTCTTCTTAGCTGACATACCATAACTTTCTAACTTTACACTAGCTTCTACAATGCTTTCAGTGCTAAAAGGAGTTTTATTTGCAAATTTAATGGCCCACTGGAATGTTTTCGCTGCCTCTTCTTGTGAACCCATAACTCTGTTTAAAGTATTTCTATATTGTTCTAAATCAGCAGCACCTTCAAGCCCAGCACTTCCAACTGATTTTATTCCTCCTGCTACTGCTCTAATCCCTAGATATCCTGCTGCTATCTTAGTAACTCTGCTTAATGTATTTCCAAATGTACCTAAACTTCTGTTTGTAACATTATTCGTAGTCCTCCCAAATCTATTCATTACAGAGTTGGCTCCACCTATTCTGTTTGAAAACCTCTCGGCAGCTGTAGAGCCATCACGGAAGTTACTGCTCATTCTATCTACAGAGTCATTAGTCCTTCTAAGCCCTCTATCATTTATGTCAAAATTTACTCCGAATGTTAAATTTCTTAAATCAGCCATTATTTCACCTTCTTTTTAGGCTTACATAATTTGAGTCCTTCTCTAGCTTCAAGGATTTCTTCTTCTGTCATTTTACATACTTCTTTGTATGCCATTCCACCTACAAATACTAATTCCCAAAGCCATATATTTTCCTTAGCCTTTCTTTTAAAATAAGACTCGCTTTTATTGCATTCCGAGAAATCGTTCGATTTCCTCGACTAACTGTAACCCTGCCTTAAAATCTTCGTCAAAGTCTGAACTTGTTACTTTAGGATTTATTACACAATACTTATATAGTTTCTCTGCATATGCAGCTTGTTGTAACACTCCGTATTTGTTGTTACACTGGTCCAATAACTCTAAATACTTTTTATATGGTAACGACTGCAATTCATATTCCTTTCCATTAACTTCTACTTTACCTTTTTTCATTTTCACATTCCTCCTAATTTTTAGTATAGAAAAAGCACCCTTTCGGATGCTCTTTAGTTAAATTCTAATTTACTAACAAATATTACAAACTCTCTTTCAGTTATCTCATTTGATGCCTCATAGGTAGCTGGTTTCCTTACTCTACACTCTGTACCTCCTGCTGTGACTTTATTATCATTTAAATCCACGACACTAGCTGGAATAATAGCATTTTTCCCTTTTCTAGTAGCTAAATCATTAAGATATGCTACAGATGGGCTTGTAGACTCTAAAGTAACTGTAATTTCTCCAGTTTCATTTGATGTTTCACTCATAGCGACATCCCCTTGAGCTCCAACATACTCTGTGAAGGTATCTTCCATTCTCTCTACAGATACAAAGCTACCTTCTGCAAATCCAGTAAGAGCAACTCCACCTACAATAACATTTACATCCTTTGGGTCATAACTTCTCATATTCTACACCTCCTCGTAAGTAAGAACACCATTTATAGTTATTTCATGTATTGCACCTGCTAAGGTTGCACACCATTCTACACCATTTAATTTTCTATTAGCCACATCATTAATTGGAATAGTACCTCTAGTTGGTACATTTATAGAATATACTCCTCTATCATTTTCATCTGTAAGGATTATACCCTGTTCTGTGGCTTGCTTTAATACAGTTGTCATGGCATCCACTACCATAGATATACCTTTGTTACTGTAAGGTATTTTATCTTTGGTATAAAGAAGTCTAGATACTTCCTCTGTCATTCTAGCCTCTATAAAATCTTGACTTCTCATAACATCTATATATTCACCAGATGATACCTTACCTTCACTGGTCTGTAACATACCTAACTTTCTAACATAAGTATTTCCACCATCTTTGTGTAATTGAGTTATTTCTGTAACCCCTAAATCAGCCTCGGTTACTCCATTAATATTTTTAAATTTCCATGTAAGAGAACCAGGGTCCTTAGGACCACATTTTCCAACCCAACCACAAGCCATATATTCTTCTGGTTTAGTATGAACACATATTATAGTCCTTTCACTTTCTAATGTTGCTGCTAAACTTAAATTATCAGTATCAGCAAAATATAACTTCTTCTGTGCATCTATCCAACCAGATAAAGCTGTTATTTCAGTATCTTCTTTTTCTTCGCATAAAAGGAAATACCAATCATTATTCTTTTCTGCTAAATCATTAAGTGCAGCAGTTAGAATTTTAGGGTCTCCTGCTGTGCTATCATAAGCTACTCCATATATTGCTATCTTCTCTGGTCTTGGAGTTTGTGCAAATATTCTATTGGCCATTTTGTAGGCTTCCGTATCTTCTTTGAAATCATCAGATACACTTTGTAAATCTAAGTACTCTTTATATTCATGATCTACATTAGTTGCTAATATAAGAGGTAGTCCAAAACCTTTCTGGGTTAATGCTTGTGTTTCCCTCGATATATTAACAACAACATCTTTAATATAACTCATTTAATCACTCTCCTAACTGTTCAATAGTTTCTACTATTATGCTTGTTTCATCAACTGTCCTAAGGATTACATCAAATCCAACTTTCCTTTCATAATCACCTACTATTAAGCTATCTCTGTTACCGAAAGCCTCTATAGACTTAACTATGAGATTATTTCTCTTTAGTAGATAATAACCTTTAAGCCTAAACCAATCCTTTAGTTGCATGGCCAAATCTATTGACTCCATTTCATCCTTGCTAACTGCTGTAAAAGATATGGTTATACTTGGTTGTTCTATCCTAGTGGTTTTTATGTCATATTTAAACTTTGTCCCTAAACTCGGAATGGTTTCATCTATTTCTATACTGTTGTTTTGGCTATTATAAGGTGTTGTAAACTTGTAAAGGATATATGGGTATGGTGGTTTCTTTCCTATATTGTTAGAGGGTATTACGGGTTTACCTATATGATTAACAAGTTCTTTTACTATAAAGTTTCTTATATCCTTTATATTAATCATTGTTATCAGCTCTTTTTAAGAAATAAATATTCAATCCATTTGCAAATCTACTATAGTCTTTTTCTCTGTGAACTTGATATGTCTTACCATCTATTGCATCCTTTACTTCCTCACCTATATCTAAGTTTCTATGGATGTATAACTTCCTATCATCTGTGGTATAAGTTCCCCCATCATCAAACTTTAAGTCCTCGGTATTTAGTGGAACTATGGCACCTTGTACTTCGACTGGCCTCTTTCCGCCTTCTACCCATACCCCTCCATTATCCCAATCTCTGTAACCATCTGTCCCCTCATATATAATTAAAGGTGATGAATATTTGTCAATTAAGCCTTTAAAATTAAACATTATATCTCCACCACCTTGTAAGTTATACTACTTTTAAGTCTTCCAGTTTTGATTAATGGATTAGTTTTTCTTTTATCTGTAGATAGTGTGACACTCGATTTTGGAGGGGCCTTTAAATCTGTCATGTATTTTACTATTCTACCTACTATATATTCTCCTAAAGTTTCAAAAAATTTGTCTACTGTTATTTTAAAACTTAAAACTTTTTTTAGTAATATTTCACCTTTTCGCTCTATTTTATTTCTATACTCATCATATCCTCCACGAATGAATGACCTTTCAGGTATGTCTACACTTTCAGCTAACCAATAATAAAATTCTAGATTTTTCTTCCCTTTCTTTTTAACTAAATACAAACCTCCGTTTGCTTTAATAGGAAATAAGTCACTAAAATCCCTTGGACTCTTTTCTCTAGCTTTTTTGTTTAATGGTATAGTTAAATATTTAGCACTTTTAGGTTCTATATGTGCTCCAAATTCATTAACTCTAGCTATCATGAGTATTTGACTATCGTCTTCTCCAAATATTCCTATTTGAATAGATTTCCTAGATAATTCTTCTAAGGCTTCTAATAGCCTTGGAATATTATTCTCATCTTCTATATTAACTCTCATATAAATTTCACTCTCCTATATGGCTTTAGAATAGCTTTAACCTCTGATGGCATACCATTACTGTTGTTAAGGTCAAAATAACTTATAGACATATCTGACAAGCTTTCAGATTGAACTCTATTATCCTCTTTCATACTGTCAATCCATTTGGCTATAGCTAACTTCATACCTTCTTTTATTTCAGTTTGATTAGTGTATTTGAGGACCAATTCTTTAATCAGAGGTAATGTGATTTCAATGTATGTATCTAAACTATCATCTTTTATCCTTAATAATGTTTTTACTTCATTTACTGTCATATTAAGCACCTTCTATAGCTTCAATTATTTCATCCTTATTCATTTTACTTTTAAGCTTTATTCCTTTTTCTGCTGCTAAATCTTTCAATTCATCTACTGTCATGTCTTCTAGGTTAATCTCAATTTCTTCACATTCAATTTCTTCAACATGCTTCATATGCTGTAATAGATCTATTTCCTTTTTATCAGTTGTTGCATAAACTCCATTAACAAACTGCTTATATTCTCCATCAACATAAAATCCTAACTCTAGATACTTTTTAGATTTAAATTTCATCTTTATACCTCCTATCAATATTAATTATTAAAGAGCAGGAAAACCCTGCTCTTTAATATAACTAGACTGTTTTTAGACCATTTATTCTAGCATGTGCCTTTTCTTGCTGAAACTCTAGTGTATATTCTCCAACTATCTGCCCTTCTGTATAGTCTCCTTTTTCTCCTAAATACTTATGGAAAAATTCCCTACCTTGTAGTGGCATTAGTTTAATTCTATTAATATCATCTATTAGTAATTCATCTGCATGTAAATTGTTATTAAGTAAAATATCAAACTCTCCAAAATCTGTAAGTATAGAGTTTACTACTTGACCCCTTGATTGGTCCTTTCTTTCTATGATTATTTTATCATCTTTAAGTTTTGATATTTTCCTCTTTTGAACTGCAGGAACCATTATTACATATCTTCCCCCGGACTTAAAACCTCCATAGGTATAAATCTTTTGGGCCAAATCATTTATCATATCAATTGTTATCTCAGAATCGCCAGCATCTATTACATTAGTCTTTATAAAGGATCTAATACCACCCATCATTCTCTTGGTTCCATTATTATATTTGACACCATTTATTGCTGCCTTCTCAAGTTGAAGCGCTAACTCCACTTGTTTCTTTTGCTTCTCATACTCATATATATCAGCTATTCCATGTTGCGCCACAGCTTCAGCAGTACCAGAAATTTTTATTGTATCATCAAATATTTGAGTATAATTTTGATTTGCTGTCCTTGCCTTATATCTAGCTTTCCTTGCATCTGCTCCCTCTTCTCCTTCCACAAATAAAACTTCTATTTTACTTCCTGAATCAATAGGAGTTGTATCTGTAGATGCATAACCTCTAACTACCGTTAGTTCCCTTGAACCAGAATTAATTCCAGTAATGAGCATTAATTCTTCACCACATCTAATTACATGATTAATTCTAAATGGTTCAATATCGGCTACTACTATTTCAGTATCCGCATCAGTCTTTGCTGCAGTAGCAGTTGATTCAGTAGCATACATTTCATCTTCAAACCATTCATGTTTAGTAGAGTTAACTTCTTTAGAAAATCCAATTAAGCTAATTAAAGGGGTTTGCATTGAGTTTAGTAGTAAAATCTCATCAACCACCGACTGTTTTTTTCCAATTAAATCTTTATCAAATATAGACATTTAACATACCTCCAGTTTATTTGTTTTTATTTTGTTCATATTCTCTTTTTGCCTTGGCATAAGCCATCCTGTCTTCAACCCTTCCAGTATTTCTTGCCTTTTCTGCAAGAGTTTCTAGTTCTTTCTTTGCTTCTTCATCAGTTTTAGCCTTTGAAGGAGCAGGTTCTCTTCCATTGTTTTTAAACTTTTCTTCAACAGCTTTTTGAACTGCTGCATTATATACTTCTTCTAGAGATTGAAGATTTTTCAATGTACTCTCTTCATCAGCACCAACAAAAAAATCTACCAATTTAATTGGTAGACCCTTTTCATTAGCCAATGATATAGCTTTATTTTTTAGAGATTCTTTAGTTTTCTCTTTTTTAATATTTGTCAACTCATCTTCTAGCTGTCTAAGTTTCTTTTGTTCCTCTGTTTCCTCTGGGTATAATTCTTTAATCTTAGCATTTACCTGTTCATCTAATAGACTAGGTAATGACTTTTCTTTAAAGGTTTCTATCCCCTTTGTAACCTTTGAATCTGTGTGGCTTTGTAACCATTTTTGACCATCTTCACTTTCTTCAAGAAATTTCTTTACCGAGTCCAATGTGATTTTATTTTTTTCATCCTGTTCGTCACCCTCTTGTCCTTCTCCACCTTCTGCGAATAATTGTATGTTCATTTTATGCCCCTTTAAGTCCTTTGTCCTTAAAGTTGCAGTATTTAAATTTTTCATTTTTACATTCCTCCTTAAAATTTTGCATAATAAAAGCACCTACTGTTTTCTACTTAGTAAGTGCTTTTATCCTATAGCTATTATTTTCTCTTCTGGAGCATCTTCTTTAAATATAAGTCTCCAAAGGTGAGTATAAAACCTTTGTACACTATTTTCATTATCTTCATCTGATAATTTTAAACACTTAAATTCTTGAGTCTTTTTATAACATTCAATTTTACCATCTAACTTATGACTTTCATAGCTATATGCATACACTATTTTATTATCATCTTCATATATTTTCTTAACTTTCCACCACATATTATTCACCACTTTCAATTAAGCTCCACCAATCATGATATTTATTAGCTATTTTATGTGCAGTATCATAATCATATTCATGTAATTTCATCTGAGTTAATTCAACATATTCATGTTTTAATAAAACTAAATCACTATGTTTAATTTTCTTACCTTCTATAAGCCTTTGCCATGCTTGTGCTTGATCATAGTCTGGATCAAATCTTTTCATTTTTCCATCTAAAAAATGTTCTTTCATAAAAACATGTTCTTTGATTTCTTTAATAGCACTTTCTTTCCAACCAGTATTCTTGGCAATAGTTTTAACGTCAGACTTTCTTTTTCTGATTTCTTCATAATATAATTCAGCATGTGCATCTCTTCTTTTATAATTGTTTCTTGGTATTACACCTGTTGAACCTTTTTCTCCCATCTTTATTATACCACTTTTTCCCTCTTTTGTAACTGGTAATTTATTATTTTTAATAGTATTTCCATCTTCAACTATATCTATAATCCAGTCACACCTACAGTTTATATCATGCCTAGCCTTTCCTATTTGATGTGGTGCAAAACCTTTAGATCCATCTGGTAATATAAAATCTTCATCATAAGGTATAATTTTATCTCTCATCTTCTTATGTTGGCTTCTAACATCTTCATCCTCACTAGTTATCCATTCTTTGGTCATGTTTACACCTTGGTTATTGGCCTTATCTAGACTTTCCTTCTTTGACTCACTAAATACCCTTGAAGTTTCAGTCCTTACTATCCTTCTAGCCTTAGGAACATCACCTTCAAGTTTATCCTTAAGTCTTTTAGCCATAGTACCGTAGGTTTCACCTTTCTTTAATCCTTGTCCTATAGCTTCCTGGATATCTACTATAATATTGTATCTATTTCTTTCAAGTCTTTTATTTAGCCTTAGACCACTTACAGGGCTTTGTATAGCCTTTTGTATTACCTCGTCTTTTATAATCCCTCTAATAGTCTTTTCTGTAGTTGACTCTACTATGTTTTTAGTGGTATTGAATGATGTTTTATATACATCTTCTAATATGTTACTTATTAGCTTAGTATTGTTTTTATATAGTGCAGCAATTAATATGTTTATTTCTTTATCTAATTTATCAATACGACCATACTTAGCCATTTCTTGATAAGTTAATTTCCCATCTACTTCATATTTTTCATACATGAATGATAAAACTTCTCTTAAAGCTTTTAATGCATCCCTATAGTTATATATAACATCTCTTTCTAGTGTAGCTGATATTTTATCTATTTCCTTTCTTAGCTTTTGAAAATCATTCTTCAGTGACATTTCTATCACCTATCTTGTCAAGGTC
The DNA here is from genome assembly GCF_037577855.1 of Dethiothermospora halolimnae. Taxonomy (NCBI): domain Bacteria; kingdom Bacillati; phylum Bacillota; class Tissierellia; order Tissierellales; family Thermohalobacteraceae; genus Dethiothermospora; species Dethiothermospora halolimnae. Next base: position 28,823 of record NZ_JBAKFX010000020.1, read on the forward strand.
AACTCTATCAGCCCTTTCTTCTTTTATTCGGTCAATTTCTTTATCTGGATTATCGATAAATGGTAGTAAACTTAATAATGTTTTATCGCTTATAGTTCCTTTAAACTTGCCTGCGACTTCTCCCATATATTGAAGGTCTACAGGTATATTTCTATTAAAAGTAAAGTATATATCTAGATAGTTTAAATTTATACCTTTCTTATTCCATGCACTGCAAATAACCTTAAACATCTGTCTTAAGGCCTTTGAGAACTTCCTTTCTTTAGTTATAGATATATTTTCTAAGGCTAATAACTTCCACTTTCTAGCTTCACCAGTCATAGCACTTCCTGAAAACTTTTCGTCACTCATATCTACTGTTTTTGAAAACTTATATATGTTTCCATTGAGGGTTCTTTTGTGGTTTTCAATGAAGGTATCATTTATTTCTTTAGTAAGAAAATCTGCCTTACCTTCCTTATCTGGAATACCAAATGCTCCTGTTTGTCTCGCTTTGTCTACTGTTTCTTTTTCCACATCTATTCCATAAAACACCATATAAGCTAATCTGAATTCTTCTGCTTCATTTTGTGAATCAGATAAAAGTTTGTCATATGCGTCTATGAGATTTTCTACCTTTTCAAATACTCCCTGTTCTTCATCATTACCAGGAAACTTAATTAAAGGTATATATGAAAACATATGAGGTAGAGGATTAACAGATTCTGAATTATCTAAGATATATTCCCCTTCTTTGTTTTGAATATAGAAGGTTATATTTTCACTATCATACCATTCTACCTTTGTCCTTTCCTTGTATCCCTCTTTTTCTAAAACAGTAACAGTATAATACCTTAATGCATATTGTGGTTCTCCTGTTGAACCATTTTCTATGAAAATACATTCCCAAGGTTTTATGTCCATAACCTTTTCAAAGCCATCCTGGTCTATATAGCAAAGCCTTGAACCATATCCACATATATTGGCCATCTTTCCTGTTTTAGAATCTAGATCATCAATACTGTTTCTAATATGAAAATCATCAAATGCCTGTTTGTACTTATCATATTTTGTTTCATCATATTTTTTATTATTAATTTGATATGTCACTGGTTTTCCAAATAAATATCCTGTAATATTATCTACTATGTCTCCCCTATAGTCATTGGCTAATTTGTTATTAACTTTATGCTCTGGTAGTTCTCTATTAAGTATAGGAACTTTGCCTTTATACCTTTTATATAAACCTATCATTTTATTTCTTTTAGATTTGTGACTTTCTATTAAGTCTTTTATTATCTGACTTGTTACTTGTCCATCTAGAGCCTTAAGTTTTAATATAGCTGCTTCCATTGTACTGTTCAATCTATCACCTCCTAATATAGTGATTGAACTGCTTTTAATTTCTTATTAGTCATATCATCCTCCAATGCATACCTAACGGCATCTATAGAGTGATTATCCTTCTCTGGATAATTAGATTTAAAGTTTCCTTGACTATCTTTTTCTAATTCATATCCTAAAAATTCTCTTGCTGTATTAGGACATCTTTCATTATCAATTATTATTTCTTCAACTTCTTTTGCTAAGAATTTAATTCCATACTCAATACTTCCTGGTCCTTTCTTAGCTCCTTTAACTCTAAGTCCATGTTCATTCTTCATCTCGTCTATGGATTTAGGTTCAGCACTATCTGCTGTTATCATTGTGTTATTTTTATTTTCTTTTTTAATCATTGCTGCTGCTTTTCTATTACTTAAACCAACTTTTTGTATCTCATAATAGATATAAAGCTTTCTCCTAGTCTTATCATAGTGGCATACAGTATAATGGAATGGATCTCCTGCATATCCCCAGTCAATACCTCTTCTAACTTTGTCAAATGTTCTTATTTCATCATCAGTTATTTTTCTAACAGTAACATTGGTAAATATCTCTCCACCTGTTCCTGTAACTTCTCCAAGGTATTCATGGTTATATGCTTTTTCATTTACCTTCTTTAGGTGTTCCGCTTCTATTATGAATTGTTCTCCTAACCATTCTTTAGGAACGGTCAAATATGTACTATGATGAACTTTTCTATCTTCTCTTTCAGTAAGCACCTCATTGTTTACCCAATTTCTTATAGACTCAGGTGGGTTGTAAGTGTAAAATACCACAAATTGCTCTCCACCTCTCATAAGAGACTGATTTATAGTTCGTATTTCTTCTGGTCCACTAAACTCATCAACCTCTTCATACCATATATACTTGATGTATCCTTTTGATACTTTAGTTGACTTTATCTTTTTAGGTTTATCTGCTCCTCTGAATAATATTTTTTGACCTGTTGGTAAATAAGTTATCTCTAATGGACTTTTAGTGGCATGCCAATATTCAGATACCCCCAGTTTGTCTATAACCCATACAAATTGTTCAAATACACTATCTTTTAGTGTACCTTTTACTTTTCTTAATGCTACTGCATTAGCTTTTGGGTCCTGCATAATCCCTAATATTATTTCTGTACTGCCAAATGACGATTTAGTGGAACCCCTACCACCTTTTAACCAATAATGTGTATATCTATTTTTCTTTAAATCTTTGTGTAACCCATAAAAAGAAGGTGCAATTATATCTTTAAGGCTAATCTTCATCTGCTTCACCTTCTATATCGTCTACTATAGTAACTTTAATGTTTTTATCACCTTTGTCCTGCCTTACCTTTTCTATATCTGCTTTCAGTTTTTCTATTCTTAATTTCTGTTCCTCAGTAGCTAAATCTGATTGGAGCATTTCATCATATCTCTTAATCATACTTCTTAGCTCTGACATAGCTCTTGATTGAGCTTTTAAGAAATTGGCTTGTTTATCCCATGCCATTTGAAACTCATATTCTATTTCTGATGATTGGCTTAATTCACTTTCATACTGTTTCGATTTTTTAATTACCTTGGTCGTATCTTCCTTATCCTTAACATACATAATTTTTTGAGCCCTTATTATTGCTGCATATTGTATCTGAATGTTTTCCCATAGAATATCTAATGGATCCTTCTCCTTTATCTCCTGAACTATACTTAATGTTTCATCAGGAAGATACTTAGAAAAGAATCCATGTTTTTCAGCATTTTTATTTTTAGATGGAGCTCCATGGCCAACTGCATTTTTATTATTTAAGGGTGCACCCTTTTTCTTTTTGTGTGCACCCTTCTGTTTTTTTTCTTTGGACCATCCATATCTTTTTACCCATGATTTGATTGTGTTTAAGCTCACATCATATTTTTTAGCTATATCTTTATATTTCATGCCTTCTAAGTAATCTTTTTTAGCCAGTCCTCTTTTATCTGGACTTCTTGCTTTTGCCATATCACCACCTCGTCGCTATATGCTTTGTTTGTTTTGGGTATGAAAAAAAGAGCCACAGGGGCTCTCTATCATTTTTTCACATTTTATTATTCCTTTTTTCAAAAACTCTTTGTCATCTTCAGGTAAATCAGAATATCTTTTTATAGCATTTGATTGTAAATATTCAAAAGTCCTATATACCTCTATCGTATCTTTTATAGTTTTTACATTGTATTTTATAATATTATATTTTATTTTATTATAATCTATAAAAGCAAAAGATGTGTTTGCTAACTGTTTAGAATTACTTAATTTTTCTCTTTTTAGTATCTTTAAATATTCTCCACTAGGATCTGATTTTTTTAATATACTATAGTTCTTTTTAATTTCATTCATTAAGAAAGTTTTTATAATAGATACTGCAATATCTTCTTGCTCCTTTTTTTCTTCTATAATCTGACTTTTCTCAAATTTTAACTGTTTTGTAACTGCGTCCATGGCTCCTTTATAAGAATATTTACCACTTACATATCCACTAAACAACGAACCGACATATCCTAATACTGCTCCAGCTAATGTGAAGATTCCTGTTGTTAATATATCTTTCGTCATAATTAATCCCCCTTTTTCTATTCCAACATTCTCCATAGAAAAGAGGTTTCCCTTCTCCTTCGACCAAACTAGAACTTTTATGACAAAATAAGTCAAAGGAATTTTAATATTCATGTCTAATTGTATTTTATAACCCTATAAGGATGATGATATATGCTGAACTATATGGTCACATATAGAAGTATTGGATAAAAAGCCAATACGATAACAATTTGAATAGAATTGCTAATATGTTCAATAATAAAACGTTTAATGCTTTAGATGACAGCAATGCGAATGACACATTGTTGAAAATGGTCGTCTGTGGCTCTGCTTTAAGTGAACAAAGGAGTGAAAGTCCTATAGATAAAATTAAAACATCTGGTAATATTTTGCCCCAACTAAAAAGTAATTTTTAGTTGGTAATCGGGTGAATTCATGGAAAGTCCTAACAGTTGTGCTGAGGATAACCATGAGCCAAGCTGTAAGAATCCTCTTGTGTATTACAGAAGGTGCAACGCATAGATAGTGAGGAAGGTTACCAATAAACTATCCACGAGCTCCCGACATCCTTATAGGGTTTTATAAATTATATGTGCTTTTTAAAATAATATTAAAAGATTATAAATAAAGGCTAAGCAAACTCTGGGCTGAACTGACACCTCAACCTAGCTCCTTCTTATTAATCCATCTGAATAATAGACTTCACTTACCTTCTCCATGCAATTATCTATTTCTTCTAATGACATACCATTATCTATGGCATAATCTAGTATTGTATTAATTAATTTAGCGTTTCTTTCTTCGATGGCTTTTTTATCTCTCATGCTTTCACCTCCTATTATCCTAACTTGGCTAAAACTCTAAATCAAGCTATTTAAAAAATAATGTTTGATTCTTATCATTTATGACTATATCTATTTAGATTTTGTTTTCATACACTTTGCTGCAGTACATATCACATGACTTGCATCCACTCTAGTAAGCCATGGACAGTTATGACATTTCATTTTTTCTAATTGTTTTTTACTTATTTTCATATCTTCACCTTCTTTTGGGTATAGAAAAAGCAGCCGATTTCTCGACTGCCTTATCACTTATTAATTAAAGGGGGATTTAGGATTGAGTAGCTATATTTATCTCTAATAACATTATATCACTGTTTTTCAAGTAAAAAGTGCATTAAAAGTGCGTTTTTCCTACCTTGGCTGACTTCTTCTTTGCATAATCATAGCTAATATGTAATTCTTCGGCTATTGTCATTAAGTCTTTTCTCTCAATTAGCTTTTTATATGCGACTTGATATTCCAATCCCTCAAAATTATTTATCCTCTGCTCGATAGCACTCCTAGTTTTCTTTTTATCTTCTAAAATACTTTGTAATATAGCTATGCTATTATTTATCTCACTAATCTTATTTAAGTATTGGTCATATGGTATTCCGTTATTTCTATTTAATCTCTCTAGAGCATATCCTTCTCTTTCTAGATCCCCAACTCTTAATTCTAAAGTCTCTATCTCTTTAACTAAATCTCCATATATAATTATTGTTGTCATATGCCTAACCCCTTTCTATGCTTGTCCTAACCTTTAACCTTCCTAAGTCTAATTTAATCTTTCTACTTCCGTATATATTCCCACACACCTCGCAAACTTCCATGTGATGTTTAGTTCTATCTTCTTCTACTATGTCAACTCCTACCATCCTTCCTTTGCATTTATTACATCTCATATTAATCCACCACATTTTTGGCATGGCCTAACTTTCTTTTTCTTCTTTAGTTCATTTCTACTACTTACTTTCTCTATCCATTTAACTTGGCATTTAGGACAAATGATTGTTACATTCTTATCTTGTATATGCTGATATAATTTAGCTTGTCCTATGTTTGATATCTGACTTAATTGTTTCAGTGATAAATCTGTTTCCCAATATATATAATTTAAAACCTCATCATCTATTTTCATCTCATTTAATATTTCTAACATTTCCTTTTCAACTAGATTTATTTCTTTTTGCATATTCTTGATGTCATTTGATAATTTTTCAATTTTCTCTAACATCAACCTCACTCCTTGTATTTAATCCCATAGATGTGATACTTATCTTCAAATGATTTCTTTCCCATTCTGTGGACTGCATCTTTGGCAAATAAGTGATGATCCTCACATAGACACATCTTTTCATGGTCGCTATCATCAATCTTTTTACTATTATTTCCCATGCCTATAGCCTGCCAATGATGCATCTGTCCCTTTTTATTGCATATTGCACATTTTCTATACTTAAGGCATAAATACAAATATGCATTTATATCATCATTTCTATTTCTAAGAGTATCTAATGTCGGTATATCTTCTCTAAAACAAAACTCTATCAAGTAAGTTATAAGCTCTCTAGCTAATGACATAGTTCCTTTTTTCTTTGACATAGATACTGTTTCCAGTCCTTTTTCTTTACAAAACATATATTTGATATACATTTCAATGAACTCTGGTGCGTGGCCAGTATGTTTTGCTATATCTCCTATAGTCGCATAAAATTTTGCTATCTGCTCTGAGCTAGGAGATCTATTATCATCAACTATAAGTTCTGCTGTAAGTAACCCTTTTTTATTTCTGTTTCTTAGTATTTCTTCTTTTACTCCTTTACCAGGTATGCTTATAAGTAACTCTGTTCCTTTTTCAGTTTCTTTTATGCCAGTGATTTTAGTATGATAGAACATCAAATCACCTCTTTTATGACAACCTCTGTCCTTGGGTTCTGCCTGTCTACTTTCTGAATTATATTTATATTATTTAAATGCTTAAGATCATCATCTTTAATTATCCCTACATCCACCAAACCATCTAATATGAATTTAGGAATATAATTATCAAAATCATGCCTTCTATTAATTTTAAAGTAATAAATTACTGTTATCTCTGCTTTTTCTATTGGTTCCTTGGGTTTCTTTGGTCTAGCTATCCAGTGGACCATTTCTCCCCAACGTTTCTTTTCTTTAGCTCTTTTACGATAATGCCATTTATAAGCCCATTCATTTAAACTTGGATGTATCTCTGGTATAACTAATTTTATTTCCGTCATAATAACCTCCTATGGTACAATAACAATGTGTGCTTTGTGGAGTATGCGACCACTCGCCAAAGTCTGTAGCATACCCCTTAGCATGCTCTTTATTCTTCAACTATAAGTATCTTCTTAACATTCCAACCTCTATTTATCATTTTGACTAGATGATCATGGCTTGCTTTTCTTAAATCTACTTTTTCATCTGTGGCCAACTTGTCAAATATTCCAGTAAGTACTTGCTGCACATCAAAGCTTTCTTCTATCACATTTTCCAGTTCTCTTAATGTCCCATATGCTTCATATAAATTAATAGCTTGGTCTAATTCATTCACTTCCTCTCTTAGCTTGTCTATCATATCCATAAGACTTTCATTTTTCTTCAATACTGGTATTAACATTCTGCCTTCACCTCCCTCATAACAGATATAGGTTTAAGTATAAGTGGTTCATTCTCTTCCATAGTTATTTCTACCAAACAATTTTTACAGAACTTCACATTTCTTAATCTATTCTTAGTCCTATACTGATAAAAGGTTAGTACAATTCCTAAATCTCTGCTTTTACATATTGGACACTCTTTGATTTTACTGTGGTGATATCTTGCCATTTAAGATAACCTCCTTAGCTTTACTAATTGCTTGTACCATATCCAAGGTAGTATTCTCTTTCCAAAGTCTCACTGCTTCATCTGCTATAAGTTCTGCTAATTCTTATATTTCCCCTACTTGTTTAAATGCTCCCTCTTTCTTGGGAACAAAACAAAATTCACAATTTCTAATACAACCTCTACTTGTAAATCCAATCCCCATATTAACTATAGTTTCAGCTTTTTTTATTCTAGTTTCCTTTTTCATTATCCCTCGTACTCTTTTATAAATATCTTTGTAAGTATAAAGTTCATAATCTGGCTTACAATTCTCTACTTCCTTAGGAAGGCTTATCATAGGGTCCCATCCTGTTCCCCCAAACTCAATATTGCTATACATTTCTTGTAATTTAGCTGCCTTATTCTTATTCCATGTAAACAATACCGAACAATAGACTTTATCTACTCCCTTTGGAAACTCGTTTAAAAATACTTCTGCCCCATGGCTCTTGTAATATGTGCTTAGTTTCATCAATGCTAAATTCGGTATTTTGCCATCAAAATCTATCAATCCAATTTTCAAGTTTTCACCTTCTTTTTGTTTGTCGCTAATTTTTTGATTAACTATCAATCACTAAATACAACCTTATAGACTAATTTTTGATTAGATACTAGGGGTTTATTCCCTAGTATCTATATAGTTTATTAAGAAATAACTTTTATAAAGTCTAGATCCTTTAGTTCTTTTTCTAAGTATTCTTTTATACTTCTCATTGCTTCATTTCTCCATGCTCCACCATCTGCCTGATATATTGCTGCTACTGGTCCTGACTTCATTCTAAATATAAACTTACTTTCCGGTTGCTCTATTTCCGGGAATGTTCTATAAGGTGCTAATGATACTGGATTGGGTACTTGAGCTTCTCCCACACTTGCAACTCCTGTTTTTATAGTAACCTTCTGCGAAACTCCATCATCACCAGTGTCCTTCACTGCTTCATCACGAATTAATCCTGTGAATTTTAACAACAATTCTTTATCTTTGTTATTTACAAATGCCGATTGAAGCATTATATTAAATCTCTCAGTATCTATAAACGAATCATAATGTACGTTGTTTGGTAATATTGCAACTGCTCTAATAATCTCCTGTCTATTTCTATCTACATCCAATGGAGTTAGTAATTTTACTTCCTTAGGACTTACAACTTGGATTAATAAATCTCCCTTAAAATCGTCTATATTGTTTTTGCAGTAGTCTATTAAGCTAGTTAAGTTTGAAACAGTTAGTGTCTCAATTTGTGGCAACTGTACTCTCTCAAGTCTTGTTTTTGAAAATAATCCTTTTTCAGTTTCAACTAAAACCTCTTCCTCATAACCTTTTTCCATTAAAAACTCTAATGAATCTCTACTTATCATTTTTCATTCCTCCTCAAATTTTTATTATTTTAATAACTTAATTCCACCGGTGTCTACTTCTTCATCTTTTGTTTTTATTTCACCAGTATCATCAACTTTCATATGTTGCTGACCTTTAATTTGCTTGTTATACTCACTTGCTACAACATTCCCTTTGCCATCTTTATCTATCAATAGTTTAGTGGCCACTGGAATTGGTGGAGCTAGCTTAGTCTTAACTTTAATATCAACTAAGGATAACTCTCTTTCTTCATCTGGTTTAAACTCCAATTCTACAGTTAACTTTCTTTTCTTTTTATGATCTGTATTTAAATCTGATATATTGTTCAGTACTTCCTGGAACCCATTATTAAATTTTTCTGCTAAGGCACCTCCTGCGAAGTTTTCAAGATTAATCATTTTTGACATTGCTTATTCCTCCCTTTTTTAATGAATTAAACGAATACAACTGTTACTTAAATAGAATTTCCTCTAAATCAACCTCCTTTTCTTTAGTCCCCATTTCATACATGATATTGGAGACACTTTTTATATTTTCATTATCTTTTGGTTCCTCACCAAACTCCCTATACAATTTTTTAAGAACATCTTTTCCATCCATTGACTAATTCCCCCTTAATATGCTCTTGTAGTCTACAAACCTAGTACATTCCTTTATAAACCCTAACCTTGCAACCCCTACTGCTCCATTTCTCTGTTTAGCGAATATTATTTCTGCCTTACCTTTATTTTCAGGGGTAGGATTGTAATATTCTTCTCTATGAATAAATATTACTAAGTCTGCATCATACTCAATCTGTCCTGTTTCTCTTAAATCACTCAACATTGGTCTTTTATCTGACCTCGACTCGTTGGCTCTTGATAATGAAGATATAACCATTACTGGAACATCTAATTCTTTAGCCATAGCCTTTAAATTTCTTGATACTGTTTCTACCTGCTCCCTTCTGGTATTTCCTTCATTACTCCTTAGCAGTTGAAGGTAATCTATAACCACTAGATCTAAACCCTTCTGCCTTTTTAGTTTCCTTGCCATACTTGTCATTTGGGGTACTGTTAAACTTGATTTATCTGTTATATGGACATTGCTCCTATATATTTGATTAGCTGCTCCATGTATCTTTTGCCAGTCATTATCATTCAAGTCTTTTTCTTTTAACTTCTCTTGGCTTAGAATAGCTTCTGAAAACAACATCCTTTTTAACAACTCATTTTTAGCCATTTCTATACTGTAAAATGCCACTGTACCACCATTGTTAGCTATATTTTGTGATATATTTAAAGCTAAGGCTGTTTTCCCCATACTTGGTCTAGCTGCTAAATATATTAAGTTCGCCTTTTGTAATCCATCCGTCATTTTATCTAGTGCAGGATATCCAGTAGATATTCCACTTAACCCTTCGTTCATGTAGGTTTGTTCTACTTCATCAACTACACTCAATATTTCATCCTTGGCATTTGTAAAATCTTCAGTTTGGACATTTTCCCTTATTCCAAATACCTGACTTTCTACATACTCTGATAATTCTTCCCCTGCTTTATCACTGGTTTTAATTTCATCTGCTAATCTTATTAGTTTTCTTTTTACTGTTACATCTTTCAGTTGCTTAACATAGTTTTTGAAGTTTGCTGTAGTTGGTATATTTTCTGTTAAATCAACTAAAAAAGTTAAGTCAATCTTTTGGTTTAAAGTTTGATATATTGTCATGTAATCAGGCTGTTGTTTCTCTTGAACTATTTGTTTTATGGCATTTAATATGGTTATATGGAGATCACCTGTAAAATCTTCTTCCAGCAATAAGCCACATTCTCTACTACACTCATAGTCTGTAATCATACACCCTAGTACAGTTTGCTCTAGCTTTAAATTTTGCATTATACCACCTACTCTATGACTTTATAGTGTGTATAAGGATTAGTGTCGTTGTTGTCTTTAGCAGCTGCCTCTTCTCTTTCTTTTGTTAAATCTTTAATATCTCTCTTGCCTTCGTTGTACCAGTTCAGCAAAGTCTTATCTGCATAACTAAAAGCTGACTTTTGATTATCCGTTTTCAATCTACCTTTATTAATTGCCTGTAAAATTATCGTTGCTGTCATTTTTTTATGAAGATATTCACATAATGCTAAAACTAATTTGGTATTAACATTACCACCAAACATTCTTTGAGTCTCAGTAATTATTTTTTGTTTTTCTTCTTCTAATGTTGGAGCTGTTTCTTTTTTATTTTCATTTTCTTCTTTTTCTACTACTGCTTCTTTTTCTTTTTCTTTTTCTTTTTTTTGCGATTCGATATCCATACTGTCTAAAAACTGTTTAGATAGGGTATCGATACTGTATCCATACTCTATACATAGGCTTATATACTTTTTAACAAAATCTTCGTCTTTAATATTTTTTAATTCCTTTTCAATCTTAGACATAACTTTTGGAGAATTACTTCCGTTATATTTAACCCAATTTAATAACATAATTTCCTTTGTAGAATCGTTGTAAAGAATTTTTCCATATTCAACAAATCTTTGTATTAACTTTTCTACTGTTTCTCTGTTGTAACCAGTTTCAATCTTTATTATTTTTTTAGGTAGTTCGTATATTCCAGATTGACTAGTTTTAGAATTAGTCATTAAATATAGGTAAAAATATTTCTCTTCAGGAGTTAGATCTAATACAAAAGCATCTTGCCAAAATGTTATTTGAACGTGTCTATAAACTGCCACTTTATCACTCCTTGTTTCTTAATTTTTTTATTATAAATGGTATAATTTTCATTTGTTTGGTATATACTATTAATAGACAAGGGAAGTAGAGTCTTTTGGTCTAGGCATAGATTTTTTAAAAGGGAACCCCATTCCCTTGTCTATCATTTTTTAGTAAAAAATTTTGAACATTTAATGTACTCCTTGGCCCTATGTTGCAGCATAGGGCTCCTATTTTGCCTTCTTAGCTTTAAACTCTTGCCACTCTTTCAATACTTCATCCAATTGTTTATTCTTCAAATACATAACTTCAGTTGCTCCATATCGTTCCTTTATCTTAGAGTCCATTGTCTTTTTATCGTATCCAACTAATTCCTTTGCTAATGAATATACCTCTTTTATTTTCTTATCTCTTCCACTGGATCCATTACCATTGTTCTTGGATGGTTTATTATCGTCTTTATCATGTTCGTTAGTTGCATCACTATCTTTTGTATCATCAATACAGAATAGACCATTCAGTGCGTATTTTCGTGCATATGATGATGTACTACCAGTTACTTGTGCTAAGTCCATACCTTTCTTTTTTTCATCTTCTCTTGCAAATGCTGATACTTCTATTTTTTCTTTACCACCTGTATCTGTAAGTGTTGCTATAGCCTTAATGTAAAATCTATCTCCTAACATAAGTGGTTCATCTGTTATCGTTAAAGTAAGCTCATTTTTTAATAACAGTGGCTTAACACCTTCTAAAATATCTTCACAACTTCTATACTTGTATTTTCCAAATGAATTGTACTGGTTCTTTGGAGCTTTAAGTTCAGATTGAATATTCATAAGCTTTTCATGTATACTCATTTAAAACTACCTCCTAAACTTCTACCTTGAATTCTTCCGGTTTATGTTTTATCCCCAGTCCTTCTATACTAAGAACTTCTCCAGTTTCTTTATTGATAATCTTATCTCCATCTATCTTTAGTTGTTTCTTAAATTCAGCCCAATCAAAATCTTCCTTAACTTTTATTAAATCCTCTAACTTCTGTTCCTTAGCCATATCCAATAATTTATCTTTCTTATAATCAAATGTTGCTTTGGACTTCTTCAGTTTTAGTTTTCCACTAGGTAAATTGTAAGATTTCTGTGTCTTGGTTTCCTTAGCCTTAACTGTTTCAAAATACTCTCTTAACTTACTTTCAAAGAAACCAACTTCATCTTTCATCTTCTTCTTTTCTTTTTCTAATCTATCTTTTATTTGCTCTATCTTAGCCTTTGCTATCATTTCAAATCTACTGTATTCAGCTTTAGACTCTCTAATTTTATCTAGCACCCAATCAGCTGCTAAATCATCTTGAACCTTCCATGTTTCCTTTTCTTCTTCCTCAACATTTAAAAATTCATCACTTAATCTTAGTTCTTCCATTTTAAATCCTCCCTTTTCTTTTTTAACTAACTTCTACATCAATCGTAAAATACGGTACATGATCACAATTTGGACATTCTATATCTTCAAATTCTATATAGCCTTTACTATTAATCAATGTAACTTCGTCACTCTGAATTAGCTGAACATCTAAAAAACTGTCACATTTAGGACACTGGTATTTAATTTGCACTTATCCTCACCTTCCTAAAACTGTCTAACATATCATGTTCCTTAATCTTTACAAATCCTGCATCATCTGTTTTTATCTCTAACTCATGCATCCACTTTATAACTGTATTTGCTATTTCCTTACCTTCTCTATCCAAGAAACAAATTTTCTTTATAGTACTCTCTCCACATGTATTTAACTCTATGGCTAAGTGCTTTACATTCCTTATAATCATGCTGCCTATAACTATTTTCTTCTCTTCACCAAAGGTATGGCATATTGGTTCTATCTCCTCATAATTCATTGTCATTTGCACTGTAATTCCTCCTCTTGTATTAACCCTAGGTTATAGGGTATAATACAGTTATTAAGTATTTTAAAAATATTTTACTGATTGCCTATTTGGTTGCCCCCAAGTAGGCTTTTTCTTTTGGTACTGGTCTATATATTTTCATATCCTTTGCCTTGCCTACATAGTAAACAATCATCTTTTTACCAGTAACAGATTTAAACATCTATATCACCTCCTCATATAGTTTCTTCCATTGCCTATACATCTTCATGTAAAATTCATACATCTCATTAATTTGGTCAATTAGAAATTCCATACTATCCATATCTTCAATAATGTCTAAGAAGTTGTCTTTCATAACTCCTAAGGTTTCTTTACATATATTCAACTGCTGTTCTATTGCCTTCTTACCTTTTTTCAACATTTCACCCCCTTCAACTTCGTTAACCTCTTATTTTTTGTCGAAACTTGCTTAAAGGTTTACCTCTCTTTCTGTTGAACTTTGTAAATAGAAAGGAGGGATACCATTGAAAGATTTTGCTGAATTTTTAAAACTAATTGATGAAGAATATCATCAACAACTTGCAGACAGTATTAACGACCTTAAGCTAAGCATTAAATTGCCTTTGGATAAAGACAATGTAGATAATTTAATCAACTCTATTGCAGTTATAAGTCATGTCTCATCTATTAATTTGCTTAGAAAATATCATGAATGGCTTAACTCCCATGAATGATATTGTTGATTTTTTTGCCATCTAACACTACAGTACATTTATTTGGCTGTTCTGGAACTCGCCCTTCCAGTTCAGCTACTCTCTTTTCCAGTTCTCTCACTCTTTTTCCTAAATCCATTTATTCTTCCTCCATTCCATCTCTAACTATATTTGCAACCCTTTTTAAAATTTCTTCTACATCTTCTTTTGTCTTATCTCTATATGCATCATCACATATTTTAATTTTTGTATTTCCTAGCATATATTCTTCAACTACATTACCTTCGATTTTTTGTTTCATATACACATCCCCCCTGCTAAAACTTATGCTGATACTTGTTTGTACTATGCCTTAGAAGTTGCTGCAATTTCTTGTATTGATTCTCTTTCAATCATTGGCAATATTCCATGTTGTTTGAGTAAGTTGTATAAAAACAATCTTCCTTTTTGAGTCCACTTAGTATTCATCTTTACATCCGGAGTGCCATCACTTCTTACAATGTCTATTGTTTTAGAGTGGGTGTATCCTCTACCATGATATTTGCTATATAAAAGCCATTGATCACTCTGCTTGAACTGTACTTTTAAATCATGTAGTAAATCATTCATTGCTCTTCCACTCATTCCATAGTCTTTAGCTATTTGAGTTATAGTTACAAGTCCTTTATTCTTCAATATCCTATCTGTATAATCTGCCTTAGGTTTAAGTTCTCCTATAACTTGCTGTTGTTTCTTATTAGTAAATTCTAGCTGTTTCTTTTCTTCCTGTTCCTTTATCCATGCTTTAGCTCTTTCTATTGGATCATCAATCATATAGCTATTCAGTTTCTTATTCACAAATGCATTTGCTAAAACATCTTTAGCCTCCAACTGATATTTGACTAATCTTTCAACTGTTTCAGGGCTTTTCTTTTTCATCTTTGGAGTAATAGATATCTTTGCTAACCATAGTGGTATAAACTCTTTTTCTATACCTAAAACCTCTTGAACTCCACCTTTTGTAGGGTACCTCAAATTTCGTGCACCTTTATTTAAGACTAGATCTTCTTGAATTTTCTTAACTTCATTATTCATTTGACCTCTAGTTAATCCAATATCCATACATGCTTTCCTTACTCCCATATAAACCTTACCTTCTTCAGTTCTTACTCCTAAAATCTCTCCACCGTAAAAATTAACTTTTTGAACTTGTAAATCTTTCATTCTATTGTCCTCCTTTAACTACTTTTAATCTTTTGGGTCTTGAAACTCTAATAGTTTTATTAGTTTCTTTATCAAATAAAAATTCTTTACCATTACCGTCTTTGTGTAATGTATATGTTTTTATTCCCATATCTTCTGCAAACTCTTCCATCAGTGACATCTTGCCTTCAAATTCTCTTATCGAACTCATGCATGACATTGTATTAACTACAAATAATCCTATGTCCCAGTTATGATATTCGTATAAAAATTCTTGGGTGTCAGTTTGCTCACTAATGGGTTTATCTTCATCTAATTTCCTTAAATATTCTTTTGTATAAAAGTAATCTTTAACTTCATATTTGGCTCCGTCATAGTCTTTTTCTATTGGAAATAAATTCTCAAATTCTTTAGGAGTTAAACTTCCAATTAAACTAGATACTGTACTTATAAAATTAAATGTTTCTATAGCTTCTTCTTTTGAATAAAATTTAAGCTTATGAGATTTTATGGCTTTTACTCCTAGGACAATAAGTTTTTTATAAGTAGACTTAACTTCTTGTCCTTCAGTATAATTGTCTATAAAATCTTTTAATGTTCTTTCATATGCATTCATAAATAATAAATGTCGTTTCAACTTTTGTTCCCCCTTTTTAAACTTTTAGCATTCATATAGTTTTACTGACTCTATCCCTAGAGCTTTAGATAAACTTCAGATAACTTCTAAAGATGGATTT
Organism: Dethiothermospora halolimnae; assembly: GCF_037577855.1. Taxonomy (NCBI): domain Bacteria; kingdom Bacillati; phylum Bacillota; class Tissierellia; order Tissierellales; family Thermohalobacteraceae; genus Dethiothermospora; species Dethiothermospora halolimnae. The sequence goes on from NZ_JBAKFX010000020.1 coordinate 45,014, forward strand.
TCCTTAGAACCAAACCCATTTTCTAACTCACTTATATATCCTATTGATACTTCTGATAATGCAGACAATTCTCTAACTGTTAAACCTTTTTCCATTCTTAGCTCTTTTATCTTAAGTTTCATTTTCGTCCCTTCTATTGAATTTATTTGTTGTTTTTTTGATATATATTTAGGGGAAAATATTATTAAGCTGTTGTTTCTTTTTGTAATTCAAGTTTTACATCTTCAGTAAAAAAAATTTCGTTCACTGGTTTATTGAAAGCTTTTGAGATTTCCATAGCAACATCAAAGCTTGGTTTTTCGCCTTTTTCGATTCGTATTATAGTTTGTCTAGTTGTATTTGCCTCATCTGCCAATGTAGCCTGACTCCATTTTTTTAACACTCTAAGTTCTTTTACAATGTTGTTAATTTTCCTTCCCATTTGTAACACCTCCTTGACACTTTTCATTGTAACATTAGTGTTACACAAAGTCAAGTATGTTATACAACTTTTTTTAAAAAAAGCTTTTATATATGTAATATCTGTATTACAATTATAATATATATTATAGTTAGGGTGATTATATGAACTTAGTTAAACTAGGTAATTTATTAAAAGACAAGAGAAATCAAATGGGTTTATCTCTAAGAGATGCTTCGAAATTAATTGGTATAAGTCATAACTACCTTTCTATTATAGAAAAAGCTAAAGATCCTCGAAGTGAATCTCCAATTAAACCAACTATCGACACTTTAAAAATGATAAGCGATGCATATAATTTAAATATAAATAATTTACTTGAATTAGCAGGTTATGAAGATATAGTAATAGAAAAGGTAAAATATAGAGATAATAATAAACAAGATGTTGAAAAAATTGCAGACGAAATATTAGATTACTTTTATGAATCAGGAGACATAACAGAGGAAGAAAAAAAGACTGGAAAATTATCTCCAGAAAAAAGAAAACAATTATATAAAACTTTTAAAGTAGCATTAGATATGTATAAAAATTTTTATAATGATTAAAAGCAACCAAATGTAATCACCTGGTTGCTTTTCTTTTATTTGAATTTATTATTTTTATTAGTAAGTTTGGCTCAATATGTACTTTCTTGAGGTCTCTTTTTATATCATCTTTTAAATTTTTCATAAACTTGTCCCCCTTTTGGATGTAGGCGAAGGTCTTTTTTTTGACTTTTTTACGAACGAACGTTCGATTTATTTTTTATTATACTACTTTTTGGTACTTATTTCAACTATACATTTTTTACTTTGCCATGGCTTTTTCTTGCTTTTATATTAACATAAAACCCGTTCGCTATAGTGAACATGACAAAAACAGTTTTTATTTGACAAAATTAGTTAAAATAAGACAGTTCTCAACTATTACATTGTTGATAAATATTTGATATCATTTTATTATAAAAACATATAGGTACCACAATATTATTTAAGGGGTGAAACTATGGGTTTGTTAAGCTTTTTAAAAAAAAGAAAAAGAAAGAACGTAAGTGATAATACTGATGTAGATATAAACGTTAAATCAAACGATGATGGTTTTTCTATCGCTATAACTAAAAATGGAAAAGAAATAGATTTTTCTAGTTTAAGTAAAAAAGAAAAACACAGGATAGCTAACGCATTATATGAAAAAAAGAAAAGTAAAGATGCAAATAATAGTAATGATAGTGAAGTTATCATAGAAGATTATGGTTCCGTATCAATACCCAGGCTTAATTTTTATGGATTCAATCCATTTTTGTCAAATAATAAAAATTATATGATTTGCACTACAGATGGGCATTTAGAGAGTATTGATGATGAGACTTTTATAAAAAATGGTGAGTTAGTAGCGTGTAAAGAGAATACTGTTCTATTTCATAAAAAAATGTCACGACCTCAAAAAGCCAAAGTATCAAATAACGGCGTGTTTATTGTAAACAACTGGGTAGATTTTGATAGTTCATATAATTCTTTTCATGTATTTAGTGAAAATGGTACTTTAATTTTTGAGAAAAAAGTGTATGCAGGTTTATATAACAATGGCATATCTCAAGATGGCAAATATGCATGTTTTGAAACATGTGGAGCTGATAACGATGATGGAGATAAGTTATTTATAATAGATCTACTAAATAAAAATATACTATCATCTTTTTCTCCAGTTACCTCTTTGGCAGATAGTTATTGTTTTGACATATCTAACAAAACAATCTCATTGTATTTTAAACATGAAGATATTTCTTATAAATATGGCTTTAACGGAACTTTTTTAGATCAAGAAAAATATGAGAACAATAAGCTTAATGCTGCATTAGCCAATAAATATGGATATAATTTAAAAGACATTGCATTACAAAAACTATCGAAGTTAAGTAATAATGAAAATTTATGTTTAGATGACTACTCTGAAATCATAGATATTATGAATCAAGCATTAGATAAAGAAATGAGCGATTATCATAAAGCAGTTTGTTATAGAAAAGTAGGAGAAGTATTTGAAAACTTTGATTGTTTAGAACAAGCTATAAACAATTATAAGCAAGCCGTTAACCATTATCCTAAAATAGGCGTAAAGAGAAAAATAAATAATATCTCTAAAAAACTTCGATTGTAAATATATACACAATGTTGTTTATAACTCTCATACATATACGGTATAATTAAATCATGATTATTTTTGAAGTCATTATACTGAAGTAAAAGATGTTAAAAAGACAGTAGTCAAAATGAAAAATGACTATGGGAAAAAACCTTGATACTCTATTTGATGGATATAAGCAGAACTCTGGAAAGGTAAGCAGGATAGAAGAAAAATATATAGTTGTACAAAAAATCATTTCTAAAGTTACCATTTTGGTAGCTTTTTTATTAGTCTGATATAATTAGTTTATATTCTCAATATTGAAAAGGGGGATTTAAATGCAGTATTGCATATACTTAAGAAAATCAAGAGCTGATATAGAAGCTGAAGCTAATGGAGAAGGTGAAACTCTTGCAAGACACGAAAGAATTTTATTCGGATTAGCTAAAAAGATGAAGATAAATATCACTAAAATTTATAAAGAGATTGTATCTGGAGAAACTATATCCTCTAGACCTATGATGCAACAATTACTTTCTGATGTCGAAAAAGGCGTGTGGGAAGGTGTATTAGTTGTAGAAGTTGAAAGGCTTGCTAGAGGGGATACTATAGACCAAGGAACTGTGGCTCAAACTTTTAAATATTCTAACACTAAAATAATTACTCCAATGAAAGTTTATAATCCTGCTAATGAGTTTGATGAAGAATATTTTGAGTTTGGACTGTTTATGTCTAGAAGAGAATACAAAACTATAAATAGAAGATTGCAGCAAGGAAGAATGCAATCTGTTAAAGAAGGAAAATATTTAGGAACTATAGCTCCTTATGGATATAAAAGAAAGAAACTAAAAAATCAAAAAGGATATACACTGGAACCAATACCTAAGCAGGCTGATATAGTAAGATTAATATACAAGTGGTATACTAGTGAGTCTAAAAGAATAGGAGTATCACTTATAGCTAGAAAACTAAACAATATGAAGGTACCAACTGCTAAGGGTGGAGATTGGACCACCTCAACTATCAGAGGTATTTTAGGGAACCCTGTTTATATGGGCAAAATCCGTTGGAATGCTAGACCAGTAAAGAAAAAAGTAATAGACGGTGAAATAATAAAAGAAAGACCTCGTGCTAAAAAGAAAGATGTAATTATAATAGATGGTTTACATGAAGGTATAGTAGATGAAAAAACCTTCAATTTAACTCAACACTATCTAGCTAAAAATTCAACTCTACCAGTTCCAACTAGATATAAGATTAAAAATCCACTGGCAGGACTTATTGTTTGTGGTATGTGTGGTAGGAAAATGAACAGGAGACCTCACAAGGGAGACTATCCAGATACTTTAATGTGTACCGGCCCTACTTGTAATAATATAAGCTCCCATTTGCATTTAGTAGAGGAAAAACTTTTATCAGCTTTAGAAGATTGGTTAGATAATTATAAGATGAAAATTAATAATGCTGAAAAACAAAACAGTGATCTAGAAGTAGATGTAATAAAAAAATCTATAAAAGAACTGGATAAAGAATTAGAGACTCTAGAAAAACAATTTAATAAATTACATGACCTTTTAGAGCAGGGTATATATTCTACCGAAAAGTTTCTTGAAAGGTCAAGAGTGTTGAATGAAAAAATTAATACTATTAATAATGATAAAGAAACTTTAAAGAAGAGTTTAAAGGATTTTTCTGCAAAGGAAAAAAATAAAAAACTTATAATTCCTAAAGTAGAAAAAGTAATAGAAGGATATAAACACATTAAAGATCCTGCTAAAAAAAACAAACTATTAAAAGAAGTATTAGAAAAGGTAGTTTATACTAAAACTGTTAATGGTCGTTGGCATGGAAAGAAAGATGACTTTGAACTTCTACTATATCCAAAGATATCTAGGTAGATTTATGAATTTATATATATTATATCCAATACTTACTGATAACATGATGGTACTGAAGAATTAGCCCACTGGGAGATAATAGGTACTATAGTGTGGAAACTAGTAAAAAATGCTTCAGTTGAAGATATAAAGGGAACACCCTTTGAGGCCCATTATGTAGCCCATGGCAGAAACCTATACCCTAGCAATGCAGCGGGAGTTCCTTGGACCGCTACATTTATTCAATCAAAAGAAGATCCAGTGGCTAATTTACATGAAGATATGGCAGCTGAACAGAAGGCACGGGCAACATATGAAAAGCTTATACAAGTTAGTGATGATCCAGGTGTTAGAGATGCCCTTAGATTTTTAAGACAAAGAGAGGTAGTTCACTTCCAACGTTTTGGAGAAACTTTACAAATAGTTCGAGATAGAATGGAAGAAAAGAAATATCATTAATATTGAGCAAAGGTGCCTTTATCCCTTCTTTGCTCTGTACAGGGTGCAAGGTGCAGAGAGCAGGGATTTGGTAATCCCATAATATATGGCTCTAAAATAGGCCTGAATATATTCAGGCCCTACATAGTAATATTTTTTTCGTATTATTAGTTATTCCAGTTTTGTCCATTCATCATTCCAGGACCGAACCCTTGACCATTTCCCCTTCCAAAACCTCTTCCCATGCCTCTACCATATCCACCATGGCATCCAGCTGGAAAATCAAAGCCATTTTCATTATGATACTCTTCCATATATTCCATTCTTTCATTCCAGTACTCAGCTTGCTCCTCTGTTATAGTTCCATTTTCTACTGCTTCATCAATCCTATCCCTTCTCCACTCTAACATGTCATTAAACCAATCAGGTGCATCCCCATCTGCTGCAGCAAAGGTTACCGTCCCAACTGACAATACCAATACCAATAATAATGATACACTTAATACTTTCTTCATATAAAAAACCTCCTTGTTATTTTGTAACTTAATTATACTAATAGATTATGAAGGAAATATGAAGATATAAAACTTTTATTTATTAGGTATTGTAATTGTAAATATACTCCCTTTCCCCATTTCACTTTCCACCGATATTGTTCCTTTATGGGCTTCTATAATTTCTTTAACGATAGTTAAGCCTATACCAGCACCGCCAGTTTTTCTATTTCTTGATTTGTCTCCCCTATACAGTCTTTCGAATATATGACCAATATCTTCTTTTTTTATGCCAATTCCTGTATCTTCTATTTCTATAATTGCATTATTAGTATCTTTCTTTAATGTTACTAAAACCTTTCCACCCTCGTCGGTAAACTTCAATGCATTTGATATTAAGTTTATAAGGGCTTGACTTATTTTATTTTTATCAAAGTTAATATATAAATCCTTTTCTATATGCCCTTTTAATGAAACACCCTTATTATCAAACTCAATTTTAAAATTTTTAACTATGTCTTCTATTGTTTTAGATAGATTATGATTTCCTTTATCCAATGTTATTTTATGATTTTCTATATCCGTTAAATATTTTAGCTGTTCAACAAGGTTTATAAGCCTATTTATTTCTTCTCTAAAAATATACATTCTTTCCTTACTAGGCTCCCATATACCATCTATAATAGCCTCAATATGACTTTGTAATACCGAAAGGGGAGTTCTTAGTTCATGGGCCATATCCCTTGTCAATTGTTTTCTTAAAATTTGTTGATTTTTTAGGGATTCTGATAAATGATTTATAGAATTTGATAGTTCTTTTACCTCAGTAATGGTATTTGATGTTTCCAATTTTGTATCCAGATTCCCTTTAGTAATATCATTTGCAGCATCAGTTACTTTTATAATGGGTTTTGATATTATTTTTGAAAAATACATTCCAAGTACTATGGCTATAATTATAGATATTAGTGCCCCGTAAATAATAGATTTATTTATACCCTTAGTAAATTCTATATCCCTTTCAGATATGGTAAATGGCCCTATATATCCAACTTCTAGTGTTCCGATTTTTTTACCATCTATTTTTAAATCATAGCTTTTAGTTCTATAGTCTTCATCCCCATTAAATTTGCTATTGCGTCCTTGTCCCATTCCCTTGCCCATCATTTTCATCATATTTCTATGGTGCCTCATCATATCACTTTCCATAGAAGATTTAAAAATAGGATTATCATCTGAATCTTTAATTAAAATATCGAAATCTTTTATAAGAGGGGATAATGATATATTATATAAATTTTCATTTGTCCATCCATCACAACTTTCATAATTGTTTTCAAGTAAATTAATTATCTGACCTATTTTATTTTCTTGTTCACTTTTCATATAGGTATCAAACTTATTAAAAACTGTTATATTTGTTATTATACTTACAAATAATATGGAAAAAACAGAAACCAATAATAGCAACAATATTATTCTTGTTCTTAATTTATTAAACATATTTAATCCTCCATAAATTTATACCCTACACCATAAACTGTTTTTATATAATTTCCCCTATCATTAATTTTATGTCGTATGTTTTTCACATGGGTATCAATGGTTCTATCATAGCCTATATAGTCAAAACCTAATGCTTTTGTAATTAATTCATCCCTTGAAAAGACCTTTCCTACATTTTGTGCCAAAATAGATAATACCTTGAATTCTGTTGGAGTCAAGTCTATCAATTCATCATTTTTAAATACTTCCATTTTATTAGTATCTATAACCAACTCTCCATCATTTATTTCTAAAATTGTAGCTTTTATATCTTCTTTATTTGTTCTTCTAGCTATAGCCCTTATTCTAGCTAAAAGTTCTTTAGGACTAAAGGGCTTTACAACATAATCATCTGCTCCTATATCAAGACCATTTATTCTATCCTCCTCTTCAACCTTTGCAGTTAACATTATTATAGGAATATCAGATTTTAACCTTATTTTTTTACATACTTCCTCTCCAGATAACTTAGGCATCATTAAGTCTAGTATTACAAAATCTACATCTTCTTCATAAAATATGTCAAGGGCCTCATGTCCATCATATGCTGTAAAAACCTTATATCCATCTTTTTCTAAATATGCTGCCACAACATTGACAATCTGTTTTTCATCATCTACAACTAAGATATTTTTCATTTTTATCACCTCTATTTTTCATATAATAAATATAGTAAAAAATCCAGTAACTTTACTGGATTTTTTACTCTCTCAATTTTCTCATTTTTTGTTCATATTCTTCTTCACTTATTTCCCCTTTAGCATACCTCTCTTTTAGTATATCCACTGCTCTATGGGAAGCTCTATATTGCTGATTTTTACTATTCTCTTTAGATATTAATCTATAAACTAAGTAAATTACCACACCTATAACTGCTATTCTTAATATTCCACCTAATATCATCAATGGCCAAAAACCATTAAACCCATTAAAAAAATCAAATCCCCGTCCAAACATATGCATAAAAATTCCTCCTTTTTATTATTTTACCCCTTTTTTATTAAATAATAAACACTTTTTTCAAAGTAGTAATAAGACATCTACTATAGTTAATATGAATATATCACAGTACAATTATATATTACAATTATGAAGGAAATGTGAAGAATTATAGGAACAAAGGTGTCTTCGGTGCTTCTTTATTCTATGAAGGGTGCATAGCACTTAATTTTTTTACAAAAAAATTAACTTTTCTAAAAATCAAAAAAGCGGCTAAGCCGCTTTTATGTTGATTTAGCAGCCGCCACCATAATAACATGGTACAAATAATATAACTAGTAATAGGAAGAAAAATAATAATTCACTACCTATACCTTCACCATAACCGTATCCCATAATGACACCTCACTTCATATAGTATAGTAGGATATCTACATCCTACTATATACTATGACGTTATTACTAGAATTGTTAATACAAAATATAAGGAGTGATTTTCTTGAATAATGATTTCATTAATAAAAAAATCAAAAACTTAATACCTAAGTATAGGAACGCTAAATTTAAGCACAATGGTAGGTCTTTAGAAGAAGGTATAGATTGTTTAGGCTTTATTATTTTATTCTATAGAGAATTTGGAGTAGATATACCTAATGATGACGGTCGTCCAATAGAAGAAGATTGGTACAAGAAAGAACCTGATAGATATATAAGAGCTATTAAAAATATGAATCTAAAAGAAGTAAAGGTAAAAGATCTACAGCCTTTAGATATGGTTTACTTTGCAGTAAGCAGAAATATAATAACCCATACAGGTATAATGATAAATAAAAGACAGTTTATCCACATGTCTCCCAAAAGTGGATTTTTAATTAGCAAATTAGAAAGACATTGGTTAAGACGGTTTAGGGGTGCTATGAGAATTATAGAATAAGATATCTCATTATAAAACAACTCCTTAAAGGCTAAAATATAATATATACTACCCGGTAAAAAAATAATATTAGCTATTAAGTATAATAATATTTTATGTTAAAATAAGTAATAGACCTTAAATGGAAACTTTAGAAAAAGGAGTTATCATAATGGATTATATTATATTAATTGTAGGTTTTGCCTTATTAATCAAAGGAGCTGATTACTTTGTTGATGGTGCATCATCAATAGCTAAAATATTTAAAGTCCCTACCATACTTATAGGACTTACCATAGTTGCCTTTGGTACCAGCGCTCCAGAGGCCGCAGTAAGTATAAATGCTGCTTTACAGGATTCCAGTGAAATAGCTGTGGGAAATATAGTAGGCTCTTGTATTTTTAATTTACTTTTAGTTATAGGGATATCTTCTATGATTAAACCAATTAAGATTCAACGTCAAACATTACTTAAGGAATTTCCATTTCTACTATTAACGTCTATAATACTATTTATATTAAGTTTTGATGTGGAGCTTCAAGGGCATGTTAAAAATACTTTAACAAGGGCAGATGGACTAATACTATTATCAGTATTCTCTGTATTTTTATATTACCTTATAGAAATGGCATTAACATCTAAAGATGCTAAGGACCAACTAGAAGAAGATGTTGCAAAAATGCCTCTGCCAAAAAGTGTATTTTTTTCAATACTAGGTTTTATCGGAATAGTTTATGGTGGTAATATTGTTGTAGATTCTAGCACTACAATAGCCCTACAACTGGGCATGAGTGAAACATTAGTGGGACTTACAGTAGTTGCCTTTGGTACATCACTACCTGAACTTGTAACATCTGTTGTCGCAGCCTTTAAAGGCGAAAATGATATAGCTATAGGTAATGTTGTTGGTTCTAATGTTTTTAATGTATTATTAGTTTTGGGAGTTACATCTGTAATAAAAACCTTACCTATAGATCCTAAAGTATTCTTTGATATGTTATATCTATTAGGTGCTACAGTACTTACTTTTATATTTGTAACCACCCAAAGAAAGACAACAAGATTTGAAGGTGCATTAATGTCTATAGCACATATTGGATATATGGCTTATATTATAGTGAGAAACTAGTAAAAAAAGGGCGATGCCCTTTTTTTTAATTGTTAATTGTTAATTATAAAATCTAGGTGCCGTTGGCACCTCTTTGTTCGGTGTAAAATATAGAAATTTATTAATCCCATAATACCTAGAAGGATTCACAATACGAAAGTTTCTAATAATACTCAAAACCTCCCGTCTTTCAATTCACAATTAACAATTCACAATTAACAATTAATAATCCCCCTTTCCCACTAATATAATAATCATATAATCAATATTAACTGGGGTGATTTTTTTGTCTTTATTTAGTTTAGGTGCCATATCTATAGCCCTTGGATTAGATGCTTTTGGTGTTGCTTTATCCCTTGGATTGGATAGAAAAATAACAAAGAAAATAGCTTTTTTAGTAATAATACTATTTTCTTTTTTCCAATTTTTCTTCGTGTTTTTAGGTGGTATTGCTGGTGATTTATTTAATAGATATATATTTAGTGTTCCGTCTTTAGTAGGGGGCATTATAATCTTTATTGTAGGAATATTAATGATTAGGGAAGGTTTATCAAACAATGAAAAACTACCAAAACTACATATCCTTGTATTATTAGTCTTAGCAATAAGTGTAAGTATAGATGCTCTAGTTGTGGGTTTTTCAACATTTAACATTTTTAGAATAAAAAAGATACTATTTGAGAATTCTATAGTAGTGGGTATAATTACTGCACTTCTAACAACTTTGTCCTTTATTCTTTGTAAAAAAATAAGAAAATATAAGTTTGTAAAAGAATATGCAGATATTTTAGGTGGAGTTATACTTATAATTTTTGGTTTAAAAATGATTTTTTTCTAATAATAACAGAAGTATTATCCAATGATTACATTATATATTTATATTTCATTCCTTATCTAATGATAGCTAATATTACATGTTTTATTTATTTAATTTCTACACACAATACTAGTACAGTAACAAATAAACAAAGAGAGGAGTGAAATAGATTATGAATAACAATAATACTAATTCAAGAAATACTAACAAATTAGTTGTTCCTGAGGCTCGTATGGCTTTAAATCAAATGAAAACTGAAATAGCTAGCGAACTTGGAATGAGTAATTATGATGGTATGGATAAAGGAAACCTAACAGCTAGACAAAATGGTTATGTTGGTGGATATATGACTAAAAGACTAGTTGAAATGGCTCAAAGACAAATGGGTGGAACTAACGGAACTACTAGATAATCATCTATAAAAATAAAAAACAAAGATAGGTAGTTAACTACCTATCTTTGTTTTTTGCATTTTATTCTTCATTTGCCGGTGGCGTAAAGGTTCTTTGTCCAAGTTCCTTATCCATCATATAAAGACCGTGGCTATTATCTCCAAGTCTTTTTAATCTAGCTATGATGTCTTTCATAGAGTTCTCTTCTTCAACTTGCTCATCTATAAACCACTTTAACATACTTATTGTAGCATGTTCCCTCTCCTCAGTTGCAGTATCCATTAATTTATATATTCTCTCTGTAACTTTCCTTTCATGTTCAAGAGCTGACTCAAATACTTCCAATACAGAAGTATAGTCATTTTTAGGTTCATTTAACTTACCTATTGTTACCCTTCCGTCCATGTCATTTACAAAGTTATAGAATTTCATAGCATGAAATCTTTCTTCCTCTGCCTGTACTTTAAAGAAATCAGCAAATCCTGGTAAATCTTCAGCATCGCAATAAGCTGCCATAGCCAAGTAATAATGTGCTGATTCATATTCAAATCTAATTTGTTCATTTAAATCTTTCATTAATTTCTCTGAAACCACTAAATCTACCTCCTTAAAATTTTAGTTTTCATAAGATATCTTTTACTAAAACATCACTATTATGTACTTACCCGAAAAGTGTATTTATAATCAAACTTAGTATAGCATATTTTAAAGAAAAAAAACAAGGGTCGGATGGCAATAAAAAATCACTTATCCCATTCTTTATTTATGCGATAAGTGATTTCAGATATTCGTATGGTCATTATCATCTTTATTCATTTATTAACTCCCTCACTGTGCAGCCTTTTTTTCTCATCGTTAACTTCCATAGTAATTCATGAAAAACAGTTCTAAATACTAGTTCGTCTCTATAAAATATTCTTCCGTTTTTAATTTCAAATTTTTTACTTCTCATATTACCACCCCTCCTAGTACATTTAAAAAAAACTCACTACGAGTTCATAAGTATAATGGTTTTTAATGATTTTGTAAAGGGTTTTTCCGTTAAAATTTATATATTTTTTTATGAAAACCTTTCTATCTATTTAATCCATTAAGATTATATCTAATTTTTTATAAATACTATACCCTATCTTATCAGTAATGGGCATATTATTATCTTTTAAAAATTTTACAAGTGCCCTTTTCATTCCATCTCCATAAATCCCATCTATACCACCATAATAATATCCTCTCATTTTAAGTCTTTTCTGTACTTCAGAAACATCACTTCCCCTAGCTCCTGGTCGTAATGTTCTAAATCCATTTCCAAAGGGCCCAAAATGCCCTCTAACTAGCGATACAGGGGTGTTATGTTTTACTATATCATATAGCTCTTCAACGTCCTTATTCCGCATTCTAATGCATCCATGGGATGCATTAGAGCCTATCGAGTAAGGTTTGTTAGTACCATGTATCCCATATTTGCCCCAAGGTACATTTAACCCCATCCATCTAGAACCAAATCCTCCCCCCCATCTTGCCTTTTCAATTATTCTAAAACTTCCTATAGGGCTTGGGGTTTTAGCTTTTCCTGTTGCAACCACATACTTTTTAATAAGTTTGTTACTATCGAGATCTATAACATATAATAACTTCTCATTTATATATATTATTATTCCCACATTATCGTACCTATGTTCTGCCCTTTTTACCAAATCATCTTCCAGTTCATTATTTATTTTTCCTAATTCTATATTCATTTTATCCCCAACTATTAGTATAATAAACACGAATAAAAAAGCTAATACAATAAGTGAAAACCTTCTAAACAAGCCTACCCCTCCTTATTTATTAAATTATATGCACAAAAGTTTTAAATACAACTTTTATTAATAATTAGGATAAGCTTTGTTTTTCTGCTGGTTTTATTATATGTTTTTTTTATTAATTTGTGATTAAAAAAACTACTCTAAAGTAGAGTAGTTTTTTTAATCCTACAAACTAGGGGTTTTTACATTAATTACCTCAAAGTTTTCCCCTTGATCTGCCTTTAATGTCATCATTGTATTTTTAGGACATACTATTATTTGATTTTCAGTAACTACTGATTCTTCATCTCCTATTCCTATGGTTCCCTTTCCTTTAACCACATAGAAAAAAACATTTACAGGTACTTTATGTTTCCCTAATACGTCATCTTGATTTAGCATTATTTTAGTAATAGTAGCATCTTCATGCTTTAGTACCACCGCTGATTCTACACCTCTAGGATTAATTTTACCTTTTACTTCCTCTAGTTTAATAATTTCCATTTTTACTTCCTCCTTTTTGTTTGTTTAAAATTTCTTCTAACTTGCCTTTTACCTCTTTTCCCCCAACCTTACATTTATTAAATTTTTCATGTTCATTCGCTAAAGCCTTAGCATATTCTTCACAGTTTTTATATCCACAGGCTCTACAGTTGTATTGGGGTAATATATTTTGAATTTCTAATAATAAGGAATCATTATTAAAAGTTGTTAACACATCCTTCACATCCACTGTTTTATCTAATATATAACCAATTAATAATATAGCCACAATAGTAAGAACTCCTCTACTTAACATAAATTTTAGTCCCAAAAATTTAGATTCAACAAGTAACATAGGAATTTTAATTACTGCCCAAGAACTAATTATTACCACTATATTTGATATACTAGCTCCTTTTCCTAGTAATGAAAAAGCAACTGGAAAAGCAGCATATATAGGTCCTGCTGAAATTGAACCTAGTAACATGGAAATAAGTTTTCCCTTTAGTCCAGAATTCTTACCAAGGTTCTTTGTAATGACTTCCTTAGGGATCCATACAGTTATTAATCCTGATATAATAAATACCGCTGGAAGTATCTCTAACATTTCCTTTAAATATCCTCCTGTAGTTTTAACCGAAGTAATAAACACTTCCTTACTGTACAGTAAAGTTGCTAGATATAAAATTATTGTTATTATCTTTATTTTATGTTTTTTCATTATATCAGTTAGTATCACATCAATACCCCCATTCCCAATGCTATTATTATGGCTACTAAAATACTTATTCCATTTCTAATAAAGGTAAATTTTTTGCCAAAATATTTAATTTCTATAGGCATAGTCGCAAAGCCAACCATGGTTAATGTAGTTATAAAGGCCGATATAGCCACTAAATTAGCCCCACTATTTAACAAAGACCCTGCCAATGGGAAGGCAACAAAGGCTGGTATTATAGTTATGGTGCCTATTAAAGCTCCCCAACCTATACTTAACATTTCATTTTTACTACCCAAAAGAGTTTTAATTATTGATTCTGGAATTAAAGAAAGAAATAATGCCACTAGTGCCATTAGGAAAAATACTTCTGAAAAAGTGCTTTTAAATAATTTGAATGACATATATACAACTTTTTTTGTCTTTAATTTATCTTTTATTAAAGACCATATTAAAGCTGTTACTGCCAATACTATTAATAATATAGTAGTCATAATAACCTCCTTTTGAATGAATGTTCATTCATTTTTAGTTAAAAAAAATTATTTTTTTATTCCATTTAAAATGAATTCAAATATCTCTTTTTTTGCTGTTTTATAGTTACTGTTGTTTTCTTTAGCCTCTAAGGTATAAACTACTCCTCTTATAGCATGAAAGATAACATTAGAGATAATCTCACAATTAACTTCTCTTATTTCATCATTTTCCTTCGCTTTTTTAAGCATATTTGAAAAAATAATAGGTAATTCATTTAAAAACTTTTGAATATGTTCTATAGGCCTATCATTGGGTATCATACTCTCTTGTATCAATACTTTCCCAACATTTCTATTTTCCATAAGATCATTAAAGTGAAAATCTAAAAATAGTTCTATTTTTTGTGAAATATCTTTTTGATCTTCATTAATCTCATTTAAAAATTTTATTCTTTTTTCATGTTCAACTTCAAAAATATAGTCAATTATTTCATCTTTATTTTTAAAATAATTATATATTGTTCCTACTGAAATGTTAGCATCATTTGCTATCATCTTTATTGTTGTATTATGATATCCCCTCTCTGCTATTACTTTCACGGCAGATTCTCTTATAATTTGTTTTTTTTCCATAGTCGCCTCCTCTGAATGAATGTTCATTCATTTATATAATACATAAAATATAATACCCTGTCAAGGTATTATCTATCTAATCAGAAATTTCGCATCTAATTTCCAGTAAAAATTTTACTCATACAAAAAATGTTTATTATACACATTTTACTATTAATGGGTATCAAAAGACCGTTTGGCCCTAAAAAAGGATACACTTTCCCCCTC
>NZ_JBAKFX010000021.1:0-57017 GCF_037577855.1 Dethiothermospora halolimnae
TTTACAAGTTTATCTTCACAGTATGAAAAATTCAGATTGTCTTAGTGAACCGCCGTATACCGAACGGTACGTACGGTGGTGTGAGAGGCCGGTAGATAAATTAATTATCTACCTCCTACTCTATAATTTAAAATTCCGAAGTCTGCTTCGGCATAGGAGTGATAAAATGATAGATTTTAAAATACAAGAACTAATAAAAAATGCTTTAATAGAAGATATGAATAATGGAGATATAACAACTGATAATTTAATAGATGATGATCATATATCAAAAGGTGAAATATTAGCAAAAGAAGAAGGGGTAATAGCAGGACTTAATTTTACAGAAACTACATTTAAGCTCTTAGATGATGGCTTAGAGTTTATTAAATTAATTAATGATGGAGATAAAGTTAAGAAAGGGGATATTATTGCAAAGGTAGCAGGAAAAACTAAAGCAATATTATCTGGGGAAAGAACGGCCCTTAATATTTTACAGAGAATGTCGGCCATAGCTACAAAAGCTTCAATATACAAAGAGTCAGTGAATGAATACGATGTAAAGATTGTGGATACTAGAAAAACCACACCTTTACTTAGGGAAATGGAGAAATATGCAGTAAAGATAGGTGGAGGACATAACCATAGATTTAACCTATCCGACGCAGTTATGATTAAAGATAATCATATAAAGGCATCTGGAGGTATAACAAAGGCGATTGAAAAAATAAAAGACAAATTGGGCCACACTATAAAAATAGAAGTAGAAGTTGAAAGCTTAGGGCAGTTGGAAGAAGCTATAAGAGCAGGTGCAGATATAATAATGTTAGATAATATGACCATAGAAGATATGAAGAAAGCAGTTAATATAAATAGCAAAAGGACAATTCTTGAAGCTTCAGGAAATATAACTATAGATAGAATAAAGTCTGTAGCCAAAACAGGGGTAGATGTTATATCTGTAGGAGCACTAACCCATTCAGTAAAGGCTTTAGATATAAGCTTAAATATTGTATAATAAAAATATTAAGAGCATAGATCATATGATTTATCATAGTATCGACTTTGTCTAAGCATACGTTTCTAACAAATTGATTTATGCTTTTATGTATTTTACAAACTAGGGGTGAATAGGTATGGGAAATATATATTTTGATTATTCAAGGGCTGGCATAACAGAAGGTGAAATGGAAGGAATAAGGGATCAGGTTTTATCTGCCCATGATAAATTACATAATAAGAGTGGTCTTGGAAATGATTATTTGGGATGGCTTAATTATCCCAGTAAATATAATAAGGATGAATATAATAGAATAAAAGAGGCAGCTGAAAATATAAAGGATAAGTCAGATATATTTTTAGTTGTAGGTATAGGTGGTTCCTATTTAGGAGCCAGAGCAGCCATATCTGCGTTAAATCATTCTTTTTATAATCAACTATCTAAAGAAAAAAGAAAGTATCCTAGCATATACTTTGTGGGAAATAGTATAAGTGGCAAATATATGGAAGATTTATTAGATATAATAAAGGATAAGGATATAAGCTTAAATGTTATATCAAAGTCAGGAACAACAACAGAGACTGCAATTGCCTTTAGAGTACTAAAGGAGTATATGGAAAAAAAATATGGAAAAGAAGAAGCTAGTAAAAGAATATATGCCACTACAGATAAAGAAAAAGGAGCCCTTAAAAAATTATCTAAAAAAGAGGGGTATGAAACATTCACTATTCCCGATGATGTTGGAGGAAGGTATTCTATATTTACTGCTGTGGGATTATTACCTATGGCTGTTTCTGGAATAGATATAGATGGAATTTTAAAGGGAGCATATGATGGAATGAATGAATATAAAGTAAGGGATATAAACAAAAACTATTGCTATCAGTATGCTGCCACTAGAAATATTTTAAATAGAAGGGGAAAGGATATAGAAATATTGGTAAACTATGAGCCTTCCCTAGAGTATTTATCGAAATGGTGGATACAACTATATGGAGAAAGTGAAGGTAAAGATAATAGAGGTATCTTCCCTTCAAGTGTTAACTTCTCAACGGATTTACATTCATTAGGACAATATATACAGCAGGGAAGAAGGATATTATTTGAAACAACGATTAACATTGAAGAGGCTAACAGTGACATAGGGATAACTAAGGATGATGAAAATCTAGACGGACTTAATTATTTAGCTGGGGAAACAATGGATTTTGTAAACAATAAAGCTTTTGAAGGAACAGTACTGGCCCATATAGATGGTAATGTACCTAACCTTATTATAAATGTACCGAATATGGATCCATACTATTTTGGGAAACTTATTTACTTCTTTGAAAAGGCTTGTGGAATAAGCGGATATATATTAGGGGTAAATCCCTTTAATCAACCGGGGGTTGAAAGTTATAAAAAGAATATGTTTGCTTTATTAGGGAAACCGGGATTTGAAAAGTTAAGAAATAAGATTAATAGTAAATCATAAAATGGGAGTATATACTCCCATTTTATGATATAGTCATATCTTCTTTAAGGTCTGTTAGGGGAACTTTCATGCTTTTGTGGGTTTTTATATTTTCCACATCTGCAGTATTACTATCTAGGCTTTTGATCCAAACGGAATCCCCATTATAGAATACCTCTATTTCTATATTTGAGTTTACTATCTCCTGTGCCCTTATTTTATCCATATGATAACCTCCTTTTACTAATACATAGTTTGTATAATATAACACACTAATATTCATTACATATGATAAAACATTTTAATTTGAATATAATTGGGTATAACAAAGAATAGGAAAAAAATTAATGTATAAAATAAAAGGGGGCTTTTTATGTCAAGGGAATTAAGAATACTTGAATATGCAATGGAAATGGAGAAACAGGGAGAGAAATTTTATCTTAAGTATAAAGATGATGTGGAAGATAAACAGACAAAGAAGCTATTTGAAAATCTTGCTAAAATAGAAAATGAGCATTATAATATTTTAAAGAAGCACTTTGATATATTATCTGAAGGTGGCGATTGGTCAGTAATGGACAGTGACTTATCTGGAGGGGAAGAAATATTTGAAAATGTGATGAAAGAAGAAGAATTACTATCAAAAGATTATAAATCCAATTTATCGGACTTAGCAATAATGAGGATGGCATACTTAATAGAAAATGATTTTGCCAATTTTTATGATAAAGCTGTAGAGACGGCAGAGGGTGAATATGAAAAGAAACTATTAAAATATCTATCAAAGTGGGAACATAAGCATAGGGAACTATTCTATAAAGAATTTAAAGATTTAATGGAGGATAATTGGTTTGAACAAAAATTTTATCCTTTCTAAGGAGGGTTAAACTTTGGCTAATTTAGATTTCATTTATAATAGGCACAGTATAAGAAAGTTTAAAAATGAAGATGTATCTATAGAAGATATTAAGGAAATAATTAAAGCTGCTACATATGCACCATCAGGGAAAAATCTTCAAAACTGGCATTTTGTTGTTGTAAAAAATAAAAACAAGATTAATGAAATGGCAAAAATAGTAGAAAAGAAAAATGAAGAGTTAGCTAAATGTAGCAAAGATAAAGAATTAGCTAAGAATTTCACTAAATTTGTTAAATACCATACTGTATTTCAGAATGCTCCGGTGGTGGTATTAGTATTCGCTGGACCATATCCCAGTACTGGCTATGACCTTATAAAGGAAGCGGGAGCTACTACAAAGGAAATACACGACTTTTTAAGACCATCTCCAGGTATCCAAAATATCGGAGCAGCTATGGAGAATCTATTATTGGCTGCTACTAATATGGGTTATGGCGGTTGTTGGATGACAGGACCTAATTATGCTAGCAAAGAAATAGAAGATTTTATAGGGTTTAAAAAAGATGGATACCATCTAGCAGCAATGACTCCACTTGGAGTACCGGAAGAATCAGAGCTTAGCAGTCCAAAAAGAAAAGATTTAGGAGAAGTTTTGACTATAATTGAAGATTAATAAAAAAACAAAGTGGAGCTCCACTTTGTTTTTTTACCTTGTACTCTGCTCTCTGTACCCTGCACTTAAGCTAAGCTAATATATTTAATCACTTTGGGTAAAAATAAAATATATAATAAAACAGGAGGGTTAAAATTTATGGATATAATAATAGATGATAAAGTAAAAGAATACTTAGAAATGAGAGGAAGTAGTGTTCTTACCATATATACCGAAAGAATAGGTAGTTGTTGACAGCCTATAGATGAAGTTTTTGTAAAAACTTTGAAGCCGGGTGCTTTAGAAGAATATAATAAATTTGATGTTGAAGGTATAACAGTTTATATAAATAATAAAATAGAAATGGAAGATACAATAAAGGTTAGAATGTCAGAAGTTGTTTCTGATTTACCCAATAAAGAAATAGCTGTAGAAGGTATAATGTAGGAGGATTTTTATGCCAGATGTATTGACCCATGTATTATTTGGTTACGATATGATTGATTATTTAGATAAATCTAAGTATAGGGATTTTATAAATAAAAACAAAAAGCTTTTTATACTAGGATGCCAAGGGCCTGATATATTTTTTTATAATGATTTTTGGCCTTGGATTAAGGGGAAAAGGGGACCTAGTCTAGGTAAATTAATGCATAGAGAAAAGACAGGTGAATATTTCATAAAAAGCTTAGAGTACATTAAACAAAAATCAGGAGAAGGATGTTTTGGTGAGTTATTCTCATATATAACTGGAGCAATGTGTCACTTTGGCCTAGATAGAGTAGTCCATCCCTATATATTTTATTATTCAGGTAAATATAATAAAAATGATGTAAAAACCCATAAATACAGGGAATATCATAAAAAGCTAGAGCTTATCATAGATGCATTACTATTGAAAGAGAAAAAAGATCTATTAAGTCATAAGTATCCCGTATACAAAGAAATAGATCTTGGCAAAGAATTGCCTAAATCGATTAGAAAGTTTTATAAACATATAATAAAGTCTGTGTATAATTTAGACATTAAAGGTGATTTTTCAAATGATGCCTATAAAGATATGAAAAGGGTATTAAAAGTAATGTATGACCCATTGGGTTTTAAGAAAATATTACTTAATAGTATAGACTTTATAAAAAGGGGAAGAATAAAATACAGTAATCTGACCTATCCTCGAAAATTTATAAACGATAAAGATTATTTAAATGAAAGTAATAAAATATGGTTACACCCTTGTGACGAAACTAAATCCTATAATGCAAGTTTTCATCAACTATATAATAGAGCTAAAGATGAAAGTGAAAATATGATAGATAATGGGATTAAATTTTTAAACAACAAGTTAACAAAAAAGGAGTTAAAAGAGGCTTTTCCTAATCTTTCATATTCAACAGGAGAAGAAATTAATAATAATATTGTTATGAAATACTTCGACCCTATCTTTGATTAGATAGGGTTTATTTAAAGTATACTAAAATTCGCTCCAAAATCTGATTATACAAGTAAGAAAATGAAGGAATAAGTTGTTTCATGTCGAATATATAAATAATGGCAAAAAACTATTAATCAAAATAACATTAAGTGTAAATTTATTATATATTATTGTTATTAGTCCATATTTAGGGTAAATATGAAGTATAAATTGATATATATATATATACTGGGGTGAGCTGGTGAGAAAAAATAAATTTGTAAGTATAAAGAAAAAATTTCTTATGGCATTTATAGGAATAAGTATATTAATAACTGTGATACCCATATCTATAACCTATACTTTAAATAAAAATAATCTGGAAGATACCCTTAATAAAGAAGGGGCTAAAGACACAAAGATATCTTCTGTTATGATTGGAAACTGGCTACAAGAGAGGATAAATGAAGTGGAAATATATGCCCAAAACCCATTAGTGAAAACCATGAACTGGGAAGTTATAAAGAAGTATCTTAAATCAGAGGAAAAAAGAGAAGATGATCTATATGCTGTGTCATTTATTTCTGATCTATATGGAAATTATAGTACAACAGATATAGACCATGCAGGAAATATAAGATATAGAACCTATTTTAAGAAAGTTGTGACTAAGGGAGAAACAGTATTATCAAACCCTGTTATCTCTAAAAGTACTAATAAACCTATAGCTGTTATAGCAGCTCCCATAAAAAATGATACTGGAAGGATAAAGGGTGTAATAGGAAGGGCTATAGATCTAGAAAAGTTATATAACCATATTGAAAATATTAGGTTTGAACATCCTGATTCCTACTCCTTTATATTGGATAAAAATGGACAAATAGTTACTTATCCAGATAAAGAATTAATAATGAGTAGAGACCTAATTAATTACTCTGAAGATATGGGTAAGGATATAATAGAAAAAGCCACAAAAGTATTAAATAATGAATATGGCTATGTGAAATTTAATTATAAGGGTAAACCTAACTTATTTTATTATAACGAGATACCCAATACAGATGGTTGGCAACTAGTAACTAAGGTGCCGCAATCATATTTGTATACACCAATAAATAATATATATAAATCAATAATCGTATCCCTTGGATTAGGACTTATAATAATATTTATATTTGGATATATATTTGTAAATACTATTTCAAAACCAATTTTAAAATTAAATAACCTATTAAAAAAGGCATCATCGGGGGACTTAGCAGTAAGGTCTGAACACCCTTATAATGATGAGGTTGGACAAGTTAGTGATAGTTTCAATAAGATGATGGATAATATAAATCGTCTTACATATACAGATACTTTAACCGATTTACCCAATAGAAAGGTTTTCCAAGAACAACTGGAGCTATCTATAAATTATTGCAAAACCAATAATGACAAATTACCTGTCTTTATATTGGGGTTAGATAGGTTTAGAAATATAAACGATACCCTAGGACATAATACAGGGGATGAGTTAATAAAAAGAGTGTCTCAAAGACTAAAAGAACAGATAAATGATCAAGGAATAGTAGGACGGCTGGGTAGGGAAGATTTCGGGATAGTTATGTATAGTATTAAAAATTATAATAAAATGATATCTGTCATTGAAGATATTTTAGATGATATAAAGCGACCATATAGAATTGAAGACCACGAACTATATATAACATCCAGTATAGGTGTGGCAATATATCCAAGGGATGGGAAAGAGTATGGTACATTAATTAAAAATGCCAATATAGCCATGGGAAGGGCTAAGGAAATAGGTGGAAATGCTTATCAGCTTTATAGAGTGGAAATGAAGAATGATTTAGTAGAACAACTCTCGTTAGATGCAAATATGAGATATGGCCTTCAAAATAATGAGTTCTATAATTATTATCAACCTATAATAGATATTACGACTGGAGAGATAGTTGCGGTTGAGGCATTAGTTAGATGGATACACCCAAACATTGGTTTGATATCCCCTGCAAAGTTTATACCCTTGGCTGAAGAAAATGGTCTAATATTACCCTTAGGGGAAACCATTTTAAGAAATGCATGTTCCCATGTAAAAAAACTTCATAATGAAGGATATCCAAAACTATCAGTATCAGTTAATATATCTACAATACAGTTTGAAAAAGAAGGCTTTGTTAAAATGGTTAAGGATATATTAAGGGAAGAGGATTTAGAACCTAGGTTTTTAAAACTTGAAATTACAGAAAGTATTGTTGTAAAAGACATTAGTCATACAATTAATATCTTAAACGAACTGAGAGCTATGGGAGTATCGATATCAATAGATGATTTTGGAACAGGATATTCTTCTTTAGGTTATCTAAGGGAATTTGCAATAAATACATTAAAAATAGACAAATCCTTTGTTATGGGGCTAATGAAGGATAAAAAGAATGAAGCAATAATTTCAACTATAATAAGTATAGCTAAAAACTTAGAATTAGAAGTGATAGCCGAGGGAGTAGAAACTGAAAAGGAACTTAAGTTTTTAAGTGATGAAAAATGTAACTATGCCCAAGGATATTATTTTAGTAAACCGGTAGCATTTGAAGAATTGAAAAAATTACTTAACTAGGGCTTCGATATATTGAAGCCCTAGTTAACTTTGTATTATTAAAACCCTCCACATTGCATTTTCTACTCTGAAGAGAATAAAGAAGATGATAAGGATTCTTGTTCTTCAAATATTAAAAAAAAGACATAATTCAAAAAAATAGGTTAAATTAAAGGATTTTCATATTAAATATAGAATGTGTAAAACATAAGTAATTAGAAATTTTATAATATTATAAACAAGTTATGAATAACATATTATATACAAATTAAGGGGGCTTTTATATGGAGTTTCAGAACCTTTTATTAAAAAGGGAAGGGAATATTTCTATTATAACCTTAAACAGACCTAAAGCTTTAAATGCACTTAATTATGATACTTTAAAGGACTTAGACAATGTAGTAGACTTTTTAGCTGAAGATGACAATACATATGTGGTAATTATAACAGGTGCAGAAAAGGCATTTGTTGCAGGTGCTGATATAACAGAAATGAAGGATATGGATTCAGAAAAGGGTAGAGAATTTGGAAAGTTTGGGGCAAAGGTTTTTAGAAAAATCGAGAGTTTAGAGAAGCCAGTTATTGCAGCGGTTAATGGTTTTGCATTAGGTGGTGGGTGTGAATTAGCTTTATCCTGTGACATAAGAATAGCTTCTGAAAAAGCTAAATTTGGTCAACCAGAAGTTGGTCTTGGAATAACTCCAGGTTTTTCAGGAACCCAAAGAATGGCTAGAATAGTTGGTATATCTAAAGCTAAGGAATTAATATATACAGGCAATATGATAGATGCCAATGAAGCCATAGATATAGGTCTTGTTAATAAAGTGGTATCAAAAGATGAACTAATGGATTCGGCCATGAATATGGCGAAGAAAATAGCTAGTAATGGACAATTAGCTGTTAAATATTCGAAAATAGCCATAAACAAAGGGATAGAGACGGATATGGAAACGGCTATGGAAATAGAGAACAATGTATTTGGACTTTGTTTTGCCACCGAGGATCAGAGGGAAGGAATGGAAGCCTTTGTGGAAAAAAGAAAACCAAATTTTAAGAATAAATAAATGGGAGGAGATCTTATGAAATTTTTTATATTAGGTGCAGGAACAATGGGTTCTGGTATAGCTCAAGTATTGGCTACTTCAGGGTATGAAGTTGTTTTAAGGGATATAAAAGAGGAATATGTTGATAGGGGAATCTCAGGTATAACTAAAAACTTAAATAGAAGTGTGAAAAAGGAAAGAATAACAGAAGATAAGAAGGATGAAATACTTAGTAAGATAACTACTACAACTGATATAAATTTAGCTAAAGATGTGGATATGGTAATAGAGGCTGCAGTTGAAAATATGGAAATTAAGAAGAAAATATTTAAAGAACTAGATGATATATGTAAAGAGGAAACAATACTTGCTACTAATACATCATCACTATCAATAACTGAAATAGCAGCTTCAACCAACAGACCAGATAAGGTTATAGGTATGCATTTCTTTAATCCTGTGCCTATTATGAAACTTGTTGAGGTAATAAAGGGAATAGCCACATCAGAAGAGACTAAGCAGAAGGTTGTTGAGTTATCTGAAAAACTAGGTAAAACTCCAGTTGAAGTTGAAGAGGCACCTGGTTTTGTGGTGAACAGAATACTTATTCCTATGATAAATGAAGCCATAGGTATATTAGCAGATGGGGTTGCAAGTAAAGAGGATATAGACACTGGAATGAAACTAGGCGCAAACCATCCTATAGGACCTTTAGCCTTAGCAGACCTTATAGGAAATGATGTATGCTTAGCTATTATGGAGGTATTATATGAAGAGTTCGGTGATACTAAGTATAGACCTCATCCATTATTAAGAAAAATGGTTAGGGGTAATCTATTAGGTAGAAAGACTAAAAAAGGATTTTATGATTATAATAAATAGAATAGAAATATTTCAGAAAACCTACTTTTAAAGTAGGTTTTCTGAATGTTTAGAGTTTGTTAAAGTATTAACCATGAGAAGATAAAGAATAAAGAATTAAAGAATAAAGAATAGAGAATAAAGAATAGAGAAGGAGATTTTACTCCCTAGGGTCGTAAAATTTAATTATGTAGAAACAGGCATGCTCTGTCTAGGGATATAAAATAATAAATCGAAATAAAAATTTAGGTTAAGGTTAAGATTAAGGTTGAGTAAATCAACCTTAGTCTCAATTTTAACCTGTTATAAAAAATAAATGGGAGGAATAAAGAATGAGAGAAGTTGTAATTGTAAGTGCAAAAAGGACACCAATAGGGACTTTCGGGGGAAGTTTATCAAAATTATCAGCAATAGATTTAGGAGTAGAAGCTACAAAGGCTGTTATAAAGGATGCAGGAATTACTGGAGAAGAAATAAATGAAGTAATAATAGGAAATGTATTATCGGCAGGACTTGGACAGAATCCTGCAAGACAAGTGGCAATAGGTTCAGGATTACCAGAAACTATCCCTGCAATGACCATTAACAAAGTTTGTGGTTCTGGACTTAGGGCTATAAGTATGGCTGCTCAATTTATAATGCTTGGAGATGCAGATGTTATACTAGCTGGAGGTACTGAAAGTATGAGTAATGCACCATATACTGTTCCAAAGGCTAGATGGGGACATAAAATGGGAGATGGAAAGCTCATAGATACAATGGTACATGATGGACTAACAGATATATTTAATAACTATCATATGGGTATAACGGCAGAAAATATAGCAGAGAGATGGAATATAACAAGGGAAGAACAAGATCAGTTTGCAGCATTAAGTCAGCAAAAGGCAGAAAAGGCCCAAAAAGAAAATAGATTTAAAGAAGAAATAGTACCAGTGGAGATCCCTCAAAGAAAGGGAGACCCTATTAAAGTCGATATAGATGAACATCCAAGGCATGGAACTACATCAGAAAAATTAGCTAAGCTTAGACCCGCATTTAAAAAAGACGGTACGGTAACAGCAGGAAATGCATCGGGAATTAATGACGGAGCTTCAATGGTTATATTAATGTCTAAGAAAAAAGCTAATGAAATGGGTATAAAGCCCCTTGCAACTATAAAGTCCTATGGTTCAGCTGCTTTAAACCCAGAGATAATGGGCTATGGACCAGTTCCAGCCACTAAAAAAGCCTTAGAAAAGGCAAATATGAAGGTAGAAGATATAGATCTTATTGAAGCTAATGAGGCATTTGCATCCCAGTCTATAGCGGTTATGAAGGACTTAGGGCTTGATAAAGGTAAGGTAAATGTTAATGGTGGAGCCATAGCATTAGGCCATCCAATAGGAGCATCGGGAGCTAGGATATTTGTTACCCTTATCCATGAGATGTTGAAAAGGGATTCAAAAACAGGCCTTGCAACATTATGTATAGGAGGAGGCCAAGGAACAGCGGTTATTGTAGAGAGAAAAAAATAGAGTGTAAAAGTCAAGGGAATGACAAAGATAAGTAATAAACGATGATGCTGTAGAGGGGAATTCATTCCCCGGTATAATAATATAGAGAAAGGTTTTAAATAGATTTTCATACTTTGGTTGTTGGGGGATTCGTAATCCCCCAACTTTTTTTGCAACTTTTTAAAGTTATCTTCGTCTAAATGTATAAAGACCAACATCCCTGTACCCTGTACTCTGCCCTCTGCACAAAAGTAAAGTCGTGGCAAAACCACCTTACTTTCAAAGATTGTAATAATTTTGTAACTTGCTACCAAAAATTAATATGATATAATTTTATCGTATGGTTTATTAATAACTGGTATTATAATTTTATTATTATAAAACCAAGGAAGGGGAAACACTATGAAATTATTTTTAAAAATATTTGCGATAGCATTGGCTTGTATTCTATTAGCAGGAGCAGCAGGATGGATTGCATATGATAAGTTGTTCTATGAAGAAACTAAAGAACTAGAAGAGGATATAGTAAATGTAGACGAAGATCAAGATGGCAATAAGGATGTAGAAAAAGAAGAAAAGGAAGACGAGAAAGAGAAGGATCCACTTAAAGAAGCTTATGAAAATAGTAATAGGGTTAACTTTTTATTAGTTGGCATTCAAAATGGAATGACAGATACTATTATTTTAACTAGTTTAGATAGAGATACCAAGAAGGTAGATATGATATCTATACCTAGGGATACTTATTATTGGAGAAAAGGATATGATAGACCAGCGGAGGAAAGGAAAGTAAACGCAGCATACCCAGATCATGGCATAGAAGCTACAAAGAAAATAGTGTCGGATATTTTGATGGATATACCTATAGATTATTATGTTAAAGTTGACTATAGAGGGGTTGAAAAAATAGTTGATGCAATTGGAGGGGTAAAGGTTGATATACCTATTAATATGAATTATGACGATGAATGGGATAAACCAGAACTTCATATACATTTCTCTAAGGGTCCTAAAATATTAAATGGACAAGAAGCTATAGAGTTTTTAAGATTTAGAAAAAATAATGATGGTACGGGTTATCCCGATGGAGATTTAGGAAGAATAAAGGCCCAACAGCAGTTCATAAAATCGGCTATAAATAAAGCCTTGAGTTTTAAACTACCATCAGTTATTCAGAAATCAATAAAACATGTTAAAACCGATGTAAACTTAAAAGATGCTATACTTTATGCTTCAGATGTTTCTAATTTAGATGTTTCTAGTGATGTATCTATGATTACTATACCAGGTTATGATAAGTATACAGATAAAGGAGCGGGGAAATCATCATACTTTTTCCATGATCCTAAAGAAGTAAAAAAGGTAATTATGAACCTCTATGGTGTAGAAGAAGAGGAACAAGAAAATAAAGAAGAATAAAAAAAGTGCTACCAAATATTTGGTAGCACTTTTTTTATTTCTTGGGGGATTGGGGGACAATCTATTATAATTATAACCAATTATATTTTTTTTAAACATAAAATATAAAAATATTTATGCACTAACCTTATTTATTTTAATTAATTGATCTCCTATTTTATAAACATCTCCTGCACCCATTGTAATAACAACATCCCCATCGCTACAGTTATTTAAAAGATAAGAGGATATCTCATCAAAATCTTTTATATAAATAGTATCTACATTTTTTTTCTTTAATTTATCCACTAAATCCACTGAATGTATTAAACCAGTATCCTTTTCTCTAGCGGGGTAGATATCTGGTATTATTACTTTATCTGCTTTACTAAAGGAATTACTAAATTCTTCTAATAGAGATTTTGTTCTAGTATATGTATGGGGCTGAAAAACACACCATACTTTTTTAGGACTTATTTTTTTTATCGATTCCAATGTTGACTTTATCGCTGTTGGGTGGTGGGCATAATCATCTATTATTTTTATATTGTTTATAGAGCCCTTATATTCTAGTCTTCTATGGGTACCATTATAATATTTTAAATTATCTATTGCTTCTTTTAAAGGAACTCCACATTTATGGGCAGTAACTATTGCAGCTAAAGAGTTATAAACATTATGAACTCCCATAACCTTTAGCTCAACACTATACTCATGGTCATTTACCAATAGTTTATATTTAGGGAATCCTTCCTTAGTGAAGGTTATATCCTTAGCTAAATAATCACTATTATTTTTAATACCAAAGGTTACAACGTCACAATTTGAATTATTGATAACACTTTTACAATTATCATCATCATTATTGATTACTAAAAAACCATCTTTAGGTATATTCTTAGTAAAGTCGGTAAAGGTATCGATAATATGATTTAAATCTCTATAATAATCTAAATGGTCCTCTTCTATATTTAATATAATACCTATAGATGGGTGAAACTTTAAGATGTTGGCTTTATATTCACAGGCTTCTGTTACTAGACAACTATTGTCTCCTATTTTAACAGTTCCCTCTAAGTCATCTAAGACTCCTCCAAGCAATATGGTGGGGTTTATAGATGAGTTATTTAGTATAACAGATAACATACCTGTGGTTGTACTCTTACCGTGGGTACCTGAAATACCAACGGATTTATCATAAACCTTCATTAATTGACCTAAAAAGTTTCCTCGGTTTATAGTTTCTATCTTCCTTTTATTAGCCTCTAAAAGCTCTTCATTATCATTACTAATGGCATCGGTATATATAATTAAGTCGGCATTAGTTATATTTTCTTTATTATGACCGATATATACCCTAGCTCCTTTACTTTCAAGTCTTTCTATTATGGGGGAATATTTTTCATCGGAACCTGAAACTTCATAACCCTCACTTATTAAAATTTCAGCAAGACCACTCATACTAATTCCGCCGATTCCTATGAAATGAATGTGTTTGAATTTATTGTTATATATACTCGATAAAAGCATTTGGAAAACCTCCTATGAAAATCCTTATTGATATTATTACCAAATTTTATGATATTATTATTTTATTCTTAATAATCTAATTATGACACTGTAAATTATATCATATATGCTTATGTAATTATAGTAAATAGAATAATAGAGAAATATAGGGAATTATTATTTTAATACAGTTGGAAAATATTATGCATATAAAAAAACTATTGAAATGGACATAAAAAACGAATAAAATAAAACATAACATATATAATATTCGTATTAGGAGGATGTTATGGAAAAATTAAGAAGAAATGAGAGAATCGGAGCCTTAATGAATGTTTTAACCAATAGACCTAACCATATATTCACATATAACTACTTTACAGATAAATTTAATGCTGCAAAATCCACAATAAGTGAAGATATAGTTATACTGAAAAGGCTAGTTAATAAATTAAATTTAGGACATATAGAAACCATATCTGGAGCAGCAGGAGGAGTTAAATTTGTACCCCAAATGTCTCAAAATCAGATTAAAGAGTTTTTAATGGAAACCTGTGAATATTTGTCATCAACCGATAGAATAATCCCCGGGGGCTTTATATATATGACAGATATACTTTATTATCCAGACATAGTTAATAACATAGGGAGGATATTCGCATCTTACTTTGTAAATAAAGATATAGACTATGTGGTTACCGTTGAAACTAAAGGAATTCCCATAGCATTAACAACAGCAAATGTTTTAAATGTTCCACTGGTTATAGTAAGAAGAAATGCCAAGGTGACAGAGGGCCCCACTGTTAGTATAAATTATGTTACAGGGTCTACAAAACAAATTCATACAATGTCTTTATCAAGAAAAGCAATAAAAGAAGGTTCCAATGTATTAATTATTGATGATTTTATGAAAGCTGGGGGAACTGCTAAAGGAATTAAGGATATGATGAAAGAATTTAACGTAAATGTATCTGGGATAGGGGTATTTATATCCACAGAACACCCCAATGATAAATTAGTAAAGGATTATATTTCACTATTAACACTAAAAGGGGTTGATGAGGAAAAAGAAAAGGTATATATAGAGCCCAGTAAAGGTATTAATGGTTAATATTACAAAAAAGGGCAAAAAAATAAAAAAGTTTAATTATAGGAAGGATTTTTTCGAAAAATAGAGAATATTTAAAATATATCTTAATTAGATAGACTTCGGGGGGAAGGTGGTGAACAATATGAACGTAACAGATGTGAGGGTTAGAAAGATCAATACTGAAGGGAAGATGAAGGCGATTGTATCTGTAACCTTCGATAATGAGTTTGTTGTTCATGATATTAAAATAATCGAAGGTCAAAGCGGAGCTTTTATAGCTATGCCCAGTAGAAAGACTCCAGATGGAGAATTTAGAGACATAGCTCATCCTATTAATTCAGAAACTAGAGAAAAAATTCAACAGGCAGTTTTTGCTGAGTATGAAAATGCTTTAGTAGAGAATGAGTAATAAAAGGGTCATTTAGACCCTTTTTTTACTTTTTGTAGTTGTGTTTTTTATTAAAGTTTAATATTATAGTTAATGAAAGAATTAAAATTGTTTATAATATTTTTATGTGATAAAATAGCAACGGATTGAAATTAAAATTGTATATAAATCACATAATAATTATATAGAAAAGACATTAAAATCTGAGAGGGTGTATGGTATGTTAAAATCGATAATTTTAGCAGCTGGTGAAGGTAGCAGAATGAAATCAAAACTACCTAAGGCTTTACATAAAGTATGTGATAAACCTATGCTTACCCATATCATTGATGCTGCAAAAACAGCAGGTGTAGAGGAAAATATAGTAATCATAGGTCATGGAAAAGAAAAGATCATGGATACTGTAAATAGAGGGGATATTAAGTATGCTGTTCAACCTATGGGAGAAGATCAGCCCTATGGAACAGGATTTGCCGTTATGCAAGCTATGGATTATATAGATGATGATGATGATGTAATAATTCTTTGTGGAGATACACCCCTTATAACTGGAGATACAATAAATGATTTGTTCACTTATCATAAAGAAAAAAAATATTTTGCCACTGTATTAACATCTATGGTTGAAGATGCCACTGGTTATGGTAGAATAGTTAGGGATGATAATAACGATGTAATAAAAATTGTAGAACATAAAGATGCAAATCACAAAGAA
Source organism: Dethiothermospora halolimnae (assembly GCF_037577855.1). Taxonomy (NCBI): domain Bacteria; kingdom Bacillati; phylum Bacillota; class Tissierellia; order Tissierellales; family Thermohalobacteraceae; genus Dethiothermospora; species Dethiothermospora halolimnae. The sequence continues at coordinate 16,457 of NZ_JBAKFX010000021.1, forward strand.
AGACAGATTAATGAAATCAATTCAGGCATAGTTGTTTTTAACGGAGAGGTTCTTAAAGGAGTATTACATAAGCTTAGTAATGATAACTCCCAAAATGAGTATTATATAACAGATGCCATTGAAATACTTAGTAAAGAAGGCAATAGAGTTGGGGGATATGGCTTAAAAGATAATAAAGAAATACTTGGAGTTAACTCTAGGGTTAATCTTTCGGAAGCTGAAAAAATAATGAGAAATAGAATAAATGAAAAGCTTATGAGAGAAGGAGTTTCTATAATAAATCCCAATAATAGCTATATATCTACTGATGCTAAAATAGGAAAAGATACTATAATATATCCGGGTGTAATAATAAAGGGTAATGTAATAATAGGAGAGGACTGTATTATAGGACATAATAGTAGGATAGAAAATAGTATATTGGGAAATAATGTAGAAATTCAATCATCTACAATAATTGATAGTAAAGTGGATGATAATACTAAAATAGGACCCTATGCATATATTAGACCCAACAGTGAAATAGGAAAAAATGTAAAAATAGGGGACTTTGTTGAAGTTAAAAAATCCAAAATAGGAGATAACTCAAAGGCTTCCCATCTTGCCTATATTGGTGATGCCATAGTGGGTAAAAATGTTAATATTGGATGTGGAGTGGTTTTTGTGAATTATGATGGGGAAAACAAACATAAAACCATAGTAGAAGACGATTCATTTATAGGTAGCAATTCCAATTTAGTTGCGCCTGTAAAAGTAAATAAAAATGGATTCGTAGCTGCAGGGTCCACTATAACAGATGAAGTGCCAAAAAACAGTCTCTCTATTGCAAGGGCTAGACAAGTTAATAAAGAAGGCTGGAATAAAAAATAAAGTCAAAGGATTAGGAGGAAATATAATGAACGAACAGGGAAGAAAAATAAAAGTATTTTCAGGTAATGCCAATAAAAAATTGGCTGAAAAAATATGTAAGGAACTTGGAGTGCACCTTGGAGATTGTAGTGTAACTAGGTTTAGTGATGGAGAAATAGCTGTAAACATTAATGAAACAGTAAGGGGAGTAGATGTATACATAATCCAACCTACTTGTCCAGATGTTAATGAAAATCTGATGGAAACTCTTATTCTTATTGATGCAATGAAAAGGGCTTCAGCAGGAAGAATAAATGCTGTTATTCCTTATTATGGATATGCTAGACAAGACAGAAAAGCAAAAGCTAGAGATCCTATTACAGCTAAATTAGTTGCAGACCTTCTAACAAGGGCAGGGGCTGATAGAGTGGTAAGTATGGATCTACATGCAGGTCAAATTCAAGGATACTTTGATATACCAGTGGATCATTTATTAGGGGTACCTATTCTTGCAGATTACTTTAAGGGAGAAGTTAGTAGAGATACTGTTGTAGTTTCCCCAGACCTAGGTGGAGTTACTAGGGCCAGAAATTTTGCTAGCTTATTAGATTTACCTATAGCAATAATAGAAAAAAGAAGACCTAAAGCTAATGTATCAGAGGTTATGAATGTAATTGGTGATATAGAAGGTAAGAATGTTATAATAGTTGATGATATAATAGATACAGCGGGAACAATGACTAAGGCGGCTAAGGTATTAAAGGACTTTGGTGCCAAGAGTGTATATGCAGCTTGTACCCATCCATTATTATCGGGACCAGCTATTGAAAGAATAGAAAATTCTGTTATAGAAAAATTTGTTGTAAGTGATACAATACCATTACCAGAGGAGAAGAAAATAGATCAAATAGAAGTGGTGTCAGTGGCAAGTCTATTTGCAGAGGCTATTAAGAGAATACATGGTAATCAATCTGTAAGCAAGTTATTTGATTAATATTGGTAAACAAAATACAGTGCATAATATTTTGCACTGTGTTTTAATATTTCTAAACCTGAACTAAGTAGGAGTTGATACTTTGTATGCTATAATAGGATTAGGGAATCCAGGAAGAAAATATGAACACACAAGGCATAATGTGGGATTTAATGCCATAGATTGTTTAGCCCAGAGGCTTAATGTAAAGTTAACTAAAATAAAACATAAAGCTGTATATGGGGAAGCAAATATAAATGGGGAGAAGGTTTTATTAGTAAAACCCCAAACATATATGAATAATAGTGGAGATTCTGTATTAGACATCTACAATTATTACAAATTACCGGTAGAAAACATTATAATAATATATGATGATACAGATATAGCCTTTGGCTCAATAAGAATTAGACCCAAAGGTAGTGCCGGAGGACAAAATGGAATGAAGTCAATAATATACCAACTGAAAAGTGATCAGTTTCCTAGAATAAGGATAGGTATAGGAAAAAAAGAGCCTAATCAAGATTTAGCTAGTTTTGTTTTAAGTAGATTTAATAAAGAGGAAAGACAAATAGTAGATGATGCAATATTAAAGGCAGCAAAGGCAGCAGAAATGATAGTTACCGATGATGTAAATAAATCGATGAACAAATATAATGGATAAAATTCAAATGAAATATTTTAAAGTTTAAAAGCATATAATAACTTCTAGAAGCCCAGGGACCTTAAACCTGGGCTAAAGGTGTTTGATTTAAGGAGATGATGTTGTGGCTAAAAATGTATTTATTGATCAACTTAAAAATCTTCCTTCATATAATCAAGTTTTAAGTGAAATAGAAAAGAGAAAATCTCCTATTTCGTTACATGGTCTATCGGATGAAAACATAGGACACATATCCTATGGATTAAACCAACATATAAATAGACCTGTCTTGATTTTAACCGAGGATGATCTACGGGCAAAAAAATTATTTGAAGATTTAAAATTTTGGGGACAAGATAATGTGGAGTTATTTCCAACTAGGGAGATAGTCTTTTATGATATTGATGCCTATAGTCATGATATATCTAATCAAAGGCTTAGGGTTTTAAATAGATTAAATAATAATGAAAACATTACTGTGGTGGCATCGGTTGAATCTTTGTTAAATAAAACCTTAGATAAAAAATTATTTAAAGAGTACTCCTTTAATATATCCTTTGGAGAGACAATAGATTTTAAAAAAATAGCTGGCGACCTTAATATTATGGGGTATGACAGGGTTGATATGGTAGAAGGAAAAGGTCAATATTCCATAAGGGGAGGAATTATAGATTTGTTTCCAATAAATTCCCATGATCCATATAGAATAGAGTTATTTGATGATGAGATAGATTCTATAAGGAGTTTCAATTTAAAAAACCAAAGATCCATAGAAAATAAGGACCATATTAGTGTAAATCCTGTGAAGGAAATAATATTAACCGATGATATAAAGAAAAATTTAATAAAAGATATGGAAGATGATCTTAATAAAACTATATCTAAGTTGAGAAAAAGTAACGAAAATACAATCATAGATAAGCTAGAAGATAAATTTTCATATCAAATAGAGAAGCTTAAAAGTGGATTAAGCATAGATAATATTGATTTATATATACCCTATATGGTTAGTGGGGTATCCACAATATTGGATTACTTTAATGATCAGTCACTAATTGTAATTGACGAACCTAGAAGAATAGAAGATAGAGTAGATAATCTAAAAGATGATTTTGTAGGAAGATATACTGATTTATATAATATGGGAGAGGTCTTACCTAAACATGAAGATGTATATCATTCATATGATGAGATTATTAATAAAATTAATAATAAAATTTCTATAACGGCTACCACACTTTTGAAAAATAACCCAAGATTTAAACCAAAGTCTATTATTAATTTTATGACAAAGTCCATGCAATCTTTTCACAATAAGCTAGAACTTCTTGTAGAGGAGTTAAATAATTATAGATATAGAGGATATAAGGTTATTATATTATCAGGAACTGAGGACAAAGGTAAAAGACTTGAAGAAAACCTTAATGAAAAGGGGATAGGCTGTAAATATATATCTGATGTTGATACAGAAATAAAATCTAGTGAAATATATATTACTGAGGGCTCAATAAGTAAGGGATTTGAATATCCTAAAGTAAAACTTGCTATTATAAGTGATAAAGAAGTATTTGGAACATCTAAGAAGAGAAGGACATTAAAGAAGAGAAAAGATGCAAAGAAAATAGAATCCTTTACAGATTTAAAGGTAGGGGACTATGTAGTGCATGAAGGCCACGGTATAGGAAAATATGTTGGGATAGAACAGTTAAAGGTTCAGGATAAGAAAAAGGATTATATGAAGATACAATATTCCGGTGAAGACAAACTATATGTGCCGGTGGATCAGATGAACCTTATACAGAAATATATAGGGGCAGATACTGTTAAACCTAAAGTAAATAAATTAGGTAGTAGTGAATGGAGAAAGACTAAAACCAAGGTAAAAAAATCAATAGAGGATATGGCCGATGAATTATTAAAGTTATATGCTAAGAGGGAAACTGTAAAAGGTTATGCCTTTTCAAAGGATCAACCATGGCAAAAACAATTTGAGGATAGCTTTCCCTATGAAGAAACTGATGATCAGTTAAGGTGCATAGAAGAGATAAAAGAGGATATGGAAAAAGGAAGGCCTATGGATAGACTATTATGTGGAGATGTTGGCTATGGAAAAACAGAGGTTGCCCTAAGAGCTGCTTTTAAAGCCGTCATGGATGGGAAACAAGTTGCTTTTCTAGTTCCAACAACCATACTAGCCCAACAACATTATAATACCCTTGTGGAAAGGTTTTCTGATTTTCCTATAAAAATAGAAATGCTAAGTAGATTTAGAACCCCTGGAAGGCAAAAGAAGATAATTAATGATGTAAAAGGTGGAAATCTTGATATAGTAGTGGGAACCCACAGAATACTATCTAAAGATATTAAGTTTTATGATTTAGGCCTTTTAGTTGTAGATGAAGAACAAAGATTTGGAGTTAAGCATAAAGAATCTTTAAAAAAGATCAAAGAATCGGTGGATGTATTGACCCTTACAGCAACCCCTATACCCAGAACTCTTCATATGTCCATGGTTGGAATAAGGGATATGAGTGTAATAGAAGAACCACCAGAGGAGAGATACCCTGTACAAACCTATGTGGTAGAGTATAATGAGCAACTTATAAGGGATGCTATCGTGAAAGAATATAATAGAAATGGGCAGGTTTATATAGTTTATAACAGAGTAAAGGGTATTCAAACCATTGCATCTAAAATCAAAAAACTAGTTCCAGAAATAAAAGTAGCAGTTGGCCATGGACAAATGGGGGAGAGACAACTTGAAAATACAATGATGGATTTTTTAGATGGGGAATATGATGTGTTAGTTTGTACTACGATTATTGAAACGGGACTTGATATACCTAATGTAAATACTATGATAATTCTTGATGCTGATAAAATGGGGCTATCCCAATTGTACCAGTTAAGGGGCAGGGTAGGAAGATCTAATAGATTAGCATATTCCTACTTTATGTATGAAAAGGATAAGGTATTATCTGAGGTGGCAGAAAAGAGGTTGAAGGCTATAAAAGAATTTACTGAATTTGGCTCTGGATTCAAAATAGCCATGAGGGATTTGGAAATTAGAGGTGCAGGAAATTTACTTGGCCAACAGCAACATGGACATATGGCATCGATAGGGTATGATTTATATGTTAAGTTCTTAGAATCTGCTATTAAAAAATTAAAAGGGCAGGAAAAAGAAGAAACAGTTGAAACCACAATAGAAATAAATGTGGATGGATATATACCGAATAAATATATACCAAATGAAGAGCAAAAGGTTGAAATATATAAAAAGATATCGGCAATAGAAACAAAGGAAGAATATAGAGATGTATTAGAAGAAATTATAGATAGATTTGGAGATGTGAATAAGGCGGTTAATAATCTTCTTAGAATATCTTATATAAAATCTTTATCCCAAAGGGCTAATATTGTTTCTATCTCTCAAAAGGATAGGTTTGTGACCTTTGAGTTCTCAAGTGATAAAGATATAAAACCTGAACTTATAAACTTTCTTGCTACCAACTATAATAGGAGGGTTAGCTTTGATGTTGCAGGTAAACCTAAAATAATGTACAGACTTAGGGAAACTAGCCAAGAAGGAATTTTATTGGAAACAGAAGAAGTTGTTGAAAAAATTAGCAGTTTTCACGGAGGACAAACTAATATATAATATAAATGTAAAGGTATAAAACAGAGGGAGAGGATATAATTGATGACAAAGAATAAGTTTGTATTAATAGGGGTATTATTACTATCTTTTATAACTTTAATAGGATGTAGTGGGAGTAATGATATCATAGCAAAGGTAAATGGTGAAGGTATACCAGTGGATAAATTTGAGGAAAGATTTGAAATGGTTAAAAAAAGCTATAAAGCCCAATTTGGAGAAGATTTCCTATCACAAGATACTGGTGAAGGGAAAACAATGGAAGAGGTTCTTAAAGAAGGTATATTAGATAGCTTAATAAAACAAGAAATTGTATTACAAGCGGCTAAAAATGCTGGAGTTGAAGTTAAAGAAGAAGAAATAAATAAAGAAATAGATAGCATGAAGAAGCTAGAACAGGAAAAAATAAAACAGAAGCTTAAGACTGAAGGAAAAACTGAAGAAGAGATTAAAGCAAAGGAAAGTGAAATAAAAAAAGAAGCAGAAGAAAACTTTAAAAAGTCCCTTGAAGAAAGCCAAATCACTGAAGAATATATAAGGGAAGTAATAAAAGAAGATAAACTTGTCCAAAAATATAGGGAAAAATTTATTAATGATTTAAGTACTTCCGATGAAGAAATAAAAAGCTTTTATGAAGAAAATAAAGAAGAGTTATATAAGTCAGTAAGGGCAAGACATATATTGGTTGAAAAGGAAGAAGAAGCTAAGGATATATTAAAGCAACTGAAAGATGGAGCTGATTTTGCTAAGTTAGCTGAGGAAAAATCTATTGACCCCGGATCTGGCAAAAATGGTGGTGAATTAGGATATTTCTATAAAGGAGATATGGTTCCTCAATTTTCTCAAGTAGCCTTCTCACTAGAAATTGGTGAAATAAGTGAACCGGTTAAAAGTGATTATGGATACCATATAATAGAGGTACAAGATAAAAAGATAGATAAGTTTGAAGAAATAAAAGACCAAGTTACCTATGACTATCAAAATAAAAAATATGATGAGAATCTTGAAAAAATAACAAAAGATGCTGAAATAGAGAAGTTTTTAGACTAAAAAAATATCACCTCTAAGGTGATATTTTTTTATTTCACTTATTTCTATGTAATATCAAAAGAATAATAAATTTCCTCCCATGTATAAAATATTATTGTTAGTAAAATAATAATGACACAGTGAAATATATAATAACTTATACCTTAGGAGGGAATAATGTGAAAGCAACAGGAATTGTTAGAAGGATAGACGATTTAGGTAGAGTAGTAATTCCAAAGGAGATTAGACGAACCCTCAGAATTAGGGAGGGAGATCCACTTGAGATATTTACAGATAGAGAAGGTGAAGTTATACTAAAGAAATACTCTCCTATAGGAGAATTAGGTGAGTTTGCTGATGAATATGCCGAAGCTTTATATGAAACTGTAAAACATATGACTGTTATTGCAGATAGAGATACTGTAGTTTCAATTGCAGGTGGAAATAAAAAAGACTTTTTAGAAAAAAGGATCAGCCCTGAACTTGAGAAGTTTATAGAGAGTAAAGAAACCTATGTAGCTGATGGGGGGAGTAAACCTGTGAGAATCGCCTCTGAGGAATTCACACCAGATACATATAGTAGTCAAGTAATAGCACCAATAGTAAGTCAGGGGGATCCAATAGGAGCCGTTGTACTAATTTCTAAAACTGATAACACTAAAATGGGAGAACTTGAAATCAAACTAGCTGAAACAGCAGCAGGCTTTTTAGCAAAGCAAATGGAGCACTAAATATAACCTACCGTGAGGTAGGTTATAATATTTATTAGTCAATAAATATTATTTATTAGTAATCCGTAATTTTATTTAGTTGTTAGAGGTTCGTAATTTTATTTGTTCAGTTGTTGGGGGATTCGTAATCCCCCAACTAATTTTTTATATAAAATAGTTTATAACTTAATTCCTTTCTGATATAATTATTATTAGTCTTTATGAATAGATTTGGGAGGATAATAGATGACTAAGAAAAATTTTCTTCAAGGAGCTGCTATTTTAGGAATGGCAGGTTTGATTATTAAAATAATAGGTGCAGTATATAGAATACCCCTTAGTAATTTAATAAATGATACAGGGATGGGGTATTTCCAAGCAGGATATTCTTTTTATGCTTTACTTATAATGATATCAACAACGGGATTGACAACATCCTTGGCTAAATTAGTTTCAGAAAAGAGGTCCATAGGCGATTATAGAAATGCAAATAAAATATTTAAGGTAGCTTTTATAGGTTTTTTGATAGGTGGAATAATAACATCTACATTTATGTTTTTTGGAGCTAAATATATATCGGAAACTATAGAAAATACAAATGCATATTATGCTTTAATAGCCTTAGTTCCAGCATTGTTTTTTGTTCCAATAATGTCTGCCTTTAGGGGGTACCTTCAAGGGACTCAAACTATGACTCCAACAGCGATATCCCAATTGGTTGAACAATTATTTAGAGTTATAGTAGGTTTTTACTTAGCCTATACATTACTAGATAGAGGGCTTCCAATGGCAGCCGGAGGGGCATCTTTTGGAGCCTCAGCCGGGGCTATAGCTGGGACCTTAGTCATATTTATTATGTATTTGTCTAAAAGAAAAGAGTTTAAAAAAGAACTAAAAAATAGTGGTAATTATAAAGAAGAAAGTACATCTGTTATAATAAAGAGAATAATTAATATAACAGTTCCTATAATGATAGGAAGTGCGATAGTACCGGTTATGAATAGTATAGATGCTTGGCTTATACCAGGGAGGCTTCAGCTAATAGGATTTGACGAGAAGGCCGCTGTTAAATTATATGGTCAATTGAGTGGAATGGCTCAAACATTAATTAATTTTCCTCAAGTTTTTTCGATGGCTCTTGTAATGAGTTTAGTTCCAGCTATATCTGATGCCTTTAGTTTAAAAAATTATAAAAAAATTGAAAAAATGACCAGGTCTGGTGTAAGGGTAACATTGCTTATAGGTCTTCCGGCAGCCTTTGGAATGTTTATATTGGCAAGACCCATAATGAATCTTTTATACTCTAGTCAAGGTAAGGCAACAATTGATAGTTTAGGTCAAACTCTTGAAGTTCTGGCATTTAGTGTGATATTTTTGACCTTAGTTCAATCATTAACAGCAATAATGCAAGGTATGGGAAAACCTATTATACCTGTTAGGAATTTAGCCATAGGAGCTTTATTTAAAGTAATATTAACTTATACTTTAACTGGAATAGAAGGTATTGGCATAAGGGGTGCTGCCTTTAGTACGGTAATAGCTTATTTAATAGCAACAATTCTTAATTTTATTTCCGTTAAGAAATATACTAAAACTTATTTTAATATAAAAAGTGTTTTCATAAAGCCACTTATATCTACAGTCATTATGACATTAGTTGTTTGGATTACATTTAACTTTATAAACCCAATGTTAGGCAGTAAACTTTCAACTGTTATATCAATAACTATTGGAGCTATTATTTATGGATTAGCTCTTCTATTGACAGGGACTATAACGGAAAGGGATTTTTCTTTACTACCTAAAGGGGATAAAATAGCTAGACTATTAAAATCAATAAAATTATTAAGAAGTTAAAGCTAGAAGTATAATTCTAGCTTTTTCAACTAATTATAGAGATAAAGAGGTGATAAAATGGGTAAGATTGTAGTTGTAGGACTTGGTCCAGGTGATATTGAGTCCTTAACATTAGGTGCTATTAGAAAGATAGAGGACGAAAATAGGAACTATTTAAGAACAGAGATGCACCCAACTGTTGAATATCTTAAAGATAATAATATAGACTATGAATCATATGATTACATATATGAAAGTGCCGAAACCATGGAGTCGGTTTATGATAATATAACTGAAGATCTATTAAAAAAGGTTAAAGAGTATAATATAATTAATTATTTTGTTCCAGGGAATCCTCTTATGGCAGAAAAAAGTGTAAGTATACTTGTAGAACTTAGCAATAAGGGGGAGATAGATCTTGAAATAATACCGGGTATGAGTTTTATAGATCCAATAGTTCTAGCTTTAGGACATGACCCAACTTCAGGATTTAAAATAATAGATGGATTGGATTTTAATGAACAAACCTTAGATATAAACTGCGATACCCTTTTAGTGCAAGTTTATAATAGACAAATTGCTTCTGATACTAAAATTAAATTATCAGAGGTATATGGAGATGATTATAAAGTAACGGTTATAAGATCAGCTGGTATAGAAACAGAGGAGATAGTTAAAGAAGTTAATGTATATGAGTTAGATAGATTAGAATTTATTGATCATTTAACAAGTATATATATTCCCAAAGTTGATAAAACTACTAATAAAGTGTATGATATAAATAATTTATTAAATATAATGGGAATATTAAGAAGTGAAGATGGTTGTCTATGGGATATAAAGCAGACCCATGAGTCTTTAAGGGAATATGTTATAGAAGAAGCCTATGAAGTTGTAGATGCCATAGACAGGGATGATATAGGCAGTCTGATAGAAGAACTGGGGGATTTATTACTACAGGTAGTGTTCCATAGTCAGATTGCTAAGGAAGAAGGCTATTTTAATATAATGGACGTTACCACTGGTATTTCAAATAAATTAATATATAGACATCCCCACGTATTTAATGATAAAATTGTTAATGACGATAAGGAAGCAATTGGTAGCTGGAATGATATGAAGGATAAAGAGAAAAATATCAAAAGTTATACTGAGAGACTAGAAAGTGTGGCTAAAAGCTTACCATCCCTTACTAAAAGTTTTAAAGTACAAAAAAGGGCTGCTGATGTAGGCTTTGACTGGGACAATGTTGATGATGCTTTACTTAAAGTAAAGGAAGAACTGCAGGAGTTACTAGAAGTATATAAAGGAGATGATATGGGGACAAAGGAAGAGGAACTGGGTGATCTGCTCTTTGCCATAGTTAATGTATCAAGGTTTTTAGATATCAGTCCTGAAGTTGCATTAAACAAAACAATTAATAAATTTATAAGTAGATTTAAATTTATCGAAGAAGAAAGTAATAAAAAAGGTATCGATTTAAAGGAAATGACTTTGAAACAGATGGATGAACTATGGGAACAGGCAAAAAAACAAAAAAAATAAAAAAATATGACTTAAAAGAAGGATTTTATCAACAAACATAGAATATGCATATACAGATTGTTTTTTTAAAATAATATCATTTTGAGGAGGTTTTATTGTGAATAAAGCAGAATTAGTTGCTAGCATAGCAGAAAAAAGTGGTTTAACTAAGAAGGATGCTGAAGGAGCATTAAATGGATTTATGAAAAGTGTTGAAGAGGCACTAGTAAAGGAAGAAAAGGTTCAATTGGTAGGATTTGGAACCTTTGAAGTAAGACATAGAAAAGCAAGAGAAGGTAGAAACCCAAGAAATCCAGAGCAAGTTATAAAGATACCAGCTTCAAAAGCTCCAGTATTTAAAGCAGGTAAAACATTAAAGGAAACTGTTAATAAATAAAGATCAGGTCTTAGACCTGATTTTTTATATTAATGTTGATGGAACCTGCCAATAGATTCAGTAGGGGGAGAACCTATTCTCCCATATAATGGTTTATACTTTGAAATTAGAAGGTAGGTGTGAATATATGAGAGTTGACAAGTTTTTAAAAAACTCAAGGATAATAAAAAGAAGAACCGTTGCAAAGGAAGCCTGTGAACAGGGAAGAGTTTTGGTAAATGACAAGGAAGCTAAGCCTGGCACAGAGGTCTCCATAGGAGATAAGATAGAAATAAGCTTTGGAACAAATAATATGAAGGTTGAAGTACTTGACCTATTAGAACACGTTCCAAAAAATAAAGCAGCAGAACTTTATAAGGTTTTATAAAAATAATAAAGAATAGAGAATAAAGAATAGATAAGGTGCAAAGTGGCCGGAGGCCACTTTGTTTTTAGTTTATTAAGTTTTACGACTATAAGGAGTAAAACAACCTTATCTATTCTCTATTCTTTATTATTTATTCTCTAATTAAATAAGTAATAAACTCTCCTTTCTCCACATATTATATATTATAACAAAATACAGGGAGGGGTGTAATATGGCTGATAATAGACAATCGATGAGGGGACAAAATATTATACTTGAAGATAGGGAAAAGCTAAGTGTATCAGGGGTGGAACATGTAGATAACTTTAATGAAAATACTATAGTAGTAGCTACTGTAAAAGGTACTATGACTATAAAAGGGCAATCTTTAAACATTAGCAAGTTAAATTTAGATGATGGTAATGTTATGATAGAAGGAAGAATAGATGGTTTAATATATAGTGATAAAGATACATCAGGTTCTAAAGGTTCTGGCTTTTTATCTAAAATGTTTAAATAAAAAGTAGATTAAGGCTAAGGATTAAGAATATTAAAAAATCTTAAACCTTAACTTTAATTTACTTTTTGGGGGGAGTCATATGGATACTACTATTTATAGTCAGGCATATATTTTCTTTTCCACCGTATATGGAGGAGTAATAATAGGATTCATCTATGATATATATAGGATATTTAGATATTTTTTAAAGCCTAAAAAAGTAGCAACTTTTTTAGAAGATTTAATATTTTGGATTATAGTTGCCATAATAGCACTTTCCATACTTGTATTTAGTAATTATGGGGAATTAAGGGGTTATGAATTTATAGGCTTTATTTCTGGAGCCATTTTATATCAAAAATTATTAAGTAAACCTATAATAACTTTTATAGTAAATATATTAAGGTTTATATGGAAAGGGCTAAAAGTTATAATGTCCATTGTTCTTTTTCCTTTTAAAGCTTTAAAGAATATACTATATAATCCTTATAAGAAATTATCTAATGGTGCTAAGAAAAGGTATAGAAATATTAAAAGAAAATCTAAATTACCTATTAGAGTATTATCGGATATAAAAAAATATTCCAAAATGCTTTTATTTAGAAAATAGAATTTAGAAGGATTTTCAAAATAAAAATAGAAGTATTATACTTAATAGAGATGTGAGTTTACGTTGAAATTAGCCGGTGACATGAATAATTAATAAAAGGATGGGAATATTATGAAAAGAAGCAAAGGAAAAAGAAAATTAAAAGTAAAGCATGTGATTGCTGCTATAATATTTATATATGGATTAACAATTATTATAAACCAACATAAAATGATAGAAAGATTAAATAATGAGAAAATGAAAAAGGAGGCTAAGGTTGAAAAGTTAGAAAAAGAAGTTAAGAATATAGAAGCTAAAACTAAAGAGAGTAAAACGGAAGAATATATTGAAAAGATAGCAAGGGAAAAGGGTATGATTAAATCTAACGAGATAATATATATAGATAAAAATAAAAAGAAAAATGACTTTTTAAGAAGGATAAATAACTAAATTTTAATGATTGACATATTAACAATTATAATATATACTAAAATCAATTGATATAGATTAATAATAAAAGGAGGATCATTTGTTTTATGATCGTTAGTGTAGGTAAGGTAGTTGAAGGTACTGTTACAGGAATAACAAAATTTGGTGCATTCGTACAACTACCAGAAGGAAAAACAGGATTAGTTCACATTTCAGAAATATCTCATGACTATGTTAATAATGTTGGAGATTATGTAAAGAAGGGCCAAAAGGTAAAGGTGAAGGTTATATCTATAAGTGACGATGGTAAGATAAGTCTTTCCATAAGACAAGCCAAACCTAAGAAATCTAAAAACCAGCCCCCAGAGGTTGATTGGTCAAGTAAAGATGACTATAAACAAAGACATATGTCTTTTGAAGATAAGTTATCAAACTTCTTAAAAGATAGTAGCGAGAAACAAGAACAATTAAAAAGTAGAGATAGTAAGAAGTCTAATGGTTTTAGACGAACAAAATCTAATGTTTAAGTATAAATTATAAAAGACTGGGATCTTTCCCAGTCTTTTTTATAATTCAGAGTTAAAAATTATTTAAAAGACAGAGGAGGCCCCTCTGTCTTTTAAATTTATTATGACTTCTAACTTATAATAAATCTCATGTTTATATCTTTCCTTTGGGCTAGATACTAGTTAAAGACTATCCTAAGAATAATAACCACAAAATACTACATAAGAAGTTAGTGCTTTATCTATTAATGAAAGAATAAATATATATAATGTCGCATGTAGATATAAAAGGGAACTAGAATAGATAAAGTCATTAAAGCTAAAGATTCAAGGAAAAACTTCAGTTGTCTTTATTAATAGATTTTATATTTATTTGCTAAAACATCATACTTTATTGTCTAAAAGTTTTTTGATGTGGACAACCCTTCTTGACAAAAAATTTATTTATCCTTTGCTAGAATAACACCATGAGAAAGGATAGGTGGTGTATCAAATGATAAACAAAACAGAAATACTCCCAGCAAGGAGTGGAAAAAAGAGAACATACAATAAAATAACAGAATCTTTACACGACATAAAGGGAAGTTTTATCATAATTAACATTGTGGCACTTTTCATATCTAGAGCATCTATTATGGATAATTTAAATCCATTTGGGATAGCTTTTTTAGCGGCTGTGTTATTTAGAAATGGAAGTAGTATTACTATACCTATTATGACATCCATAGGAATTCTTACTGCAAGAGGTTATGGTGCATATAGTTACTTAGCAGTTGGTTGGTTTATTTATTTAACTCAAAACTTACTTTTGTCTAGATTTAAGAAATCTGTAATAAAAGCTTCAATATTCTCATCTATATCCTTTATTTTAATAAGGGGTGGATTCACTATTATAGGAGAGTACTTTATATATGATTTAGTTATGATAGGTTTTGAAGGTATTATAGTGTTTACTCTTACCTATATATTTAACCAAAGTGTTAGTATTATAAATGGAGATAAAAAAGCATTTACAAATGAAGAGTTAATATGTGCAACTATAATGCTTGCTTTAGTGGTTTCTGGTATTGGTGATATTAAATTTTTCAACTTGGCACTAAAAAATATTATTTGTGGATTTTTAGTAATATCATTTTCCTACACTAAAGGGCCTGCAGCTGGTACTGCAGTTGGGGTTACCATGGGTATAGTATGTGGCATGTCCACCCCCAATATGCCCGTTATTATATCGGTATATGGCTTTTCTGGTCTACTTTCAGGTCTCTTTAAAGAGCTAGGGAAGCTTGGAACAAGTGTAGGTTTCATCGTTGGTAACGGTATAATGACCTTTTATATAAATAATCACATTGACGGGGTCGTAACCATAAGGGAATCTTTAGTGGCAATATTATTATTTGTTCTATTGAATAAATTTATAAAAAATATAAACATTGGAATATTAGAAGGGGTATCTGATGTTTCTATAACTAAAGATTCATATAGTGAGAGATTGAAAGAAAAAACATATAAAAGATTATCTGAAATATCTAATGTGTTTGAAGAGTTGGCTACTACCTTTGAGAGGGTGGCTGATAAAGAAAAAATAGCAGAACAAAAGGATATATCTGACTTTATAGATAGTGTAGCAAATGATGTTTGTAAAAATTGTTCTATGTATAGATTCTGTTGGGAGGAAGATTTTTACCAAACATATCAATCCATGTTTGATGTTATGAGTCGAATAGAAACTAAGGGAAGTATAACAGAAGGTAATCTACCTAAGGCTTTAAAGAAGAATTGTATTAAAAAGGATTTAATAATTGAAAAATCTAACTATTTATTTGATATATATAAGCTTAATTACAGATGGGAAAATAAGATAGTAGAAAGTAGACGTTTGGTATCGGAACAATTGGAAGGGGTATCAAAAATAATCAATGACTTAGCATGTGAAATAGATGGTGACATATCATTTAAAGAGGAAGTGGAAAAAGAAATTTTAAATGAGCTTAAGAATAATTCTATAGATATTAAAGATTTAAATGTAATAGAATCAAAAAAGGATAATTTTGAAATAATAATAGAAACAAAACCTACTTATAATGATAATGATTATATAGAAGATATAGTTTCCATATCGTCAAAAGTGGTGGGATTTGATTTAACTACTGATAACTTTACATGTAATAATCCAAATAGCGATAATAGGTTTAGATTTAAACTTATTAGGGCCAATAGATTTGGAGCTATAACAAAGGTAGCCACAATAAACGATTCATTTAACTATGTTTCAGGGGATAGTTATACCTTTGGAGAAAAATCTAATAACTATTATGCTGTATTAAGTGATGGAATGGGAATGGGAGAAAAGGCAAATCAAGAAAGTGATATTACAATAACACTTTTAGAAAAGTTCTTAGAGGCGGGATTTGATAAGGAGTTGGCTTTAAAGACCATAAACTCTATATTAGTACTTAAATCCACAGAAGAAATATTTGCTACTATAGATATGTCAATGATTGATCTATATAGGGGGAAAACACAGTTTATAAAGATTGGTTCTGCTCCAACCTTTATAAAAACAAAAAAAGGTGTAAAGGTAATAGACACCCATTCATTACCAGTAGGTATATTAAAGGATGTAGATTTTCAGATTTATGAGGAACAATTAGAAGATGGAGATATAATAGTAATGATGTCAGATGGAGTATTAGATGCAAATGATACTGTGGAAGACAAAGAGGGATGGATGAAGGACGTTATAGATAATATAAATAGTGTAAATCCCCAAAGTGTGGCAAATAAAATAATCAATGAATCTGGGAAATATTGTAACCTAGAAAATAGAGATGATATGACTGTACTTGTTACAAAGGTATGGAAGAGGAGAAGGGGCACTGATTAAAATTAATATTAATATGCTGACAAAGTGATAAAAAATGGTCCTTTGTCCTCGGATTTGGAAAATATAGAGAAACGGTCGAAAATAGAATTCCAAACTCCCTACGGTCAGACAGTGGAATTCTAAACAATTTTCTCCCTTATTCTATATTTTCACAAATCCTGCGGGATAACTCCCATTTTTTATCACTTTGTCTAAATATACTTTATTGATAAAAGATACTGATTTTATTCAGTGTCTTTTTTACTTCTAAAATAAGGTGGACTAGCATATTTATTAATGTATAGAAAGTGTGTATATGTTAATAATTATATAGTATAAAAAGAAGTTTTAAAATAAAAGAGGTGTTATTATGGAAAGGGATATTAAGTTTAATCAAATAATATTAGCTACTGATGGAAGGTCTAATACGGGAATTAATCCTATAGAGGTTGCAAAAAAAGGACGTAGAAAAGGAATAACCATAAGTACTATAGGTATAATAGATAGTAAAGGTAAATCCCTGAAAGAGGTGGAAAATATAGCCACAGCAGGGGGAGGTATATGTGAAATAACTAATATACAAAATTTTTCTAAAACTATGGAGATGGTAACACAAAAATCGGTATATAAAACTATAGAGCAGGCAGTAAATAAAGAACTAAAAGAAATACTAGGAACAGATATAGAAGGCACCCATCCAGATAATAGAAAAAAAATAATTGATATAATAGATAAATTTGGAGAAGAAATGCATATAAGATGCTGTATTTTAATAGACTGTAGTGGAAGCATGGCAAGCAAAATTAATATAGCTAAAAATAGCATATTAAATCTTTTAAGGGTACTACAGAAAAGAAAGGGGAAAACTGAAATTTCAGTGGTGGGCTACCCTGGTATCGATGAACAGTTTTATAGAGTACTATGTAACTTTACAAATAATATAATAGATTTAGAAAAAGGGCTACAAAAAGTAAAATGTGGGGGAATTACTCCAACTGGACCTGCTATAGAATATGGGATAAATATGCTACTGGGAGAAGAAAAAACTAAATTAGAGGGAAATAACTTAGAACAAGATCTATTGGGAAGTAATATAGTATAAAAAGATCTATTATAAAAGGGGTAGTTTAATGAATAGAGGAAAAATGATTATTGGGAAGTGGAGTGGGAATAAATATTACATATTAGAAAAAATAGGACAAGGGGAAATAGGTACAGTCTATAAAGTAAGGGATGATAATGGAAATATAATGGCTTTAAAGATATCTAAGGAGATAGCTTCTATTACTAGGGAATATAATATAATGAAAAAGTTTAAAAAAATTCAGTTTGTTCCTAATGTATATGATGTAGATGACTATTTAGATAAAAATACTCGATACTATTTCTTTACAATGGATTATATCGAAGGAAAGAATCTTAAATATGTTATGAAAAATGGACATATCAGCCTAAAAAACATTTTAGGCTTAGCTAGAATCTTATTAAATATTTTAAATGAATTAAATAAAATAGGATATATATATACAGATATAAAGCTGGAAAATATATTTATAAATAAAACTAGTAATGAAATCATTCTTGTGGATTATGGTAGTATTATTAAAAAAGGTGATACAATAAAGGAGTATACCCCAACATACAATATGACATGTTGGGGATTTAATTATAATCCCCAAGAAAATATAATTTTTAGTATTACCATGATAATGGTAGCTATTATATTTAAAAAAGAGTTAAGCCCCTCAAATAGGTCAATTACAGAAGTAGTTAAAATGATTAGATATTCTAATTTAGATTACAGGATGAAAAAACTATTAATAGATGGACTAAAATTAAACTATAGTGGACTAAAAGACTATGATTATAGGCTTAAGGATGTAATCTTAAGTATTAATCATAAATATAATAAAAAAAATATAGATGGAATAGAGATTTTTTTTATATCCAGTATATGTATCTTTGTTTTAGTTATAATAATTGGCATAAATAATATTGTTTGAAGGAAAAGCAATGGATGTGTAGAAAGTATATTGTATATAAAGTAGTGAAAGGTGATATATATGAAAAGTAAAATATTAAACACGATAAAAAAGTATAGGTTAATAAAGAAAAATGACAATATATTATTGGGAGTATCGGGGGGGCCTGATTCAATGGCCCTTTTTTATGTTTTAAAAGATATTAAAAAACAAATAGGTTTTAATCTGTATGTTGCCCACATAAACCATGGGGTTAGGGGAGGGGCTGCAGACAAAGATCAAAGGCATGTTGAAAACATATGCAGTAAATATAATATACCCATTTTTTCAAAGAAGGTTAATATGGACGAATATGGAAAGAAACATGGCCTTTCATCGGAAGAAGCCGGTAGAATAATAAGATATAAATTTTTTAGAAAAATATTAAGACAAATTGGTGGTGGGAAAATATCCGTTGCCCATAATAGAAATGATCAAGCAGAAACAGTTATAATGCGTTTTATAAGGGGAAGTGGAGTAGATGGTTTAATGGGGATGGATTATATTAATGATGATATTATAAGGCCCATGCTAAATATAACTAGGGCTGAGATTGAAAGTTATTGTGAAGATAATAATATACCAACAAGGCTAGATAAAACTAACCTAGAAACTATATATGGGAGAAATAAAGTTAGACTAGAGTTGATACCTTATATCAGAGAGAATTTTAATAATGGAATTATAGATACATTGTGGAGAATGTCCCATATAATGAGGGATGATGGGGAATTTTTAAATGAATACTCTAAAAATAGTTATAATGAAGTTTTATATAATGAAAGTCATAATAAAATATTATTATATAATAGAAAGATATTAAAACTACACAAATCAATAAAGTCCAGAATCATAAGATATGCTATTTCAAAAATAAAAGGAAACACTAAAAACATTGAACAAAAACATATGGAGGCAATTTTAACATTAAGTAGTAATAATACAACGGGAAAGAGCTTGGATATATCTGGGGATTTAATTGTGAAATTAAGTTATGATTTTTTAATAATACAAAAAAAGTCCATTAAAGAGGATATAAGTTTTAACTATAGGGTAGATATAGACAATAATAATTATATTGAAGAGTTAGATGCCATTATAAAGGGGGAAATTAAGGATATAAATAATATTTCCTTAAATACTAATGATAGGTTTATAAAATACTTTGATTATGATAAAATAAAAGACGGTATTATTATTAGAACTAGAGAACCGGGAGATAGGTTTATACCACTGGGAATGAATGGAACTAAAAAAGTTAAAGATTTTTTCATTGATAAGAAAATATCAAAAGAACAAAGAGGGCAAATCCCCATTGTGGTTAGTGGTGGGAAAATAATATGGATAGTGGGCTATAGAATAAGTGAAGAATTTAAGTTAACTAATAATACTAAAAAGGTTTTAGTATTAAAGTATATAAAATTATAGCAACTAGCTTAAGGAGGATTACATATGAAAGAGGATATAAGAGAGATAATTGTTAGTTCTGAGGATTTAGAAGATAAAATTAGTAGTCTTGGTAAGAAGATATCTAAAGATTATAAGGGAAAGGATTTAATGCTTATAGGAGTTTTAAAGGGTTCTATTATGTTTATGTCGGATTTAGCAAAAAACATAGATATTCCTTTAACCATGGACTTTATGGCAGTATCTAGTTATGGTGACTCAACAGAATCATCTGGAGTTGTTAGAATAAATAAAGATTTAGACTCTAGTATTGAGGGTAAAGATGTATTGATAGTAGAAGATATAGTGGATACTGGACTCACTTTAAATTATCTAGTTGATAACTTAAAGTCTAGGGGAGCAAATAGTATAAAAATATGTTCATTACTTGATAAACCAGAAAGAAGAAGAGTTAATGTTAATATAGATTACATAGGTTTTCAAGTTCCCGATGAGTTTGTAGTTGGATATGGGATTGATTATGCACAAAAATATAGAAATCTCCCTTATATTGCAATATTAAAAGAAGAGGCATATAGTTAATGATATAATATATAATGAATTTTACTGATGTTGTTTTTTTAAGTGTAATATGATAGAATATATTGATATCTAAAAAGGACATGAGAGGAGGACTGTAGTTGAGGAAATTTTTTAGGGGTATAAGTTTTTATTTGCTTATATTCATTATTATAATTGCAGTAGTATACTTTTTTGGTAATAATGGAAAACAATCTATAGATATTTCCGTTACTGAGCTTATAAGCCAGTTAAATAATCAAAATGTTGATAACATAACCATTGTGGATAATGGAGATGTAAGGGGACAGTTAAAGAACGGTCAAGAGTTCACTTCCCACTTAACCTTTGATTTACGAGGAACTTTTTATGAGAATTATTTAAAAAACAATGTTGAGGAAAAAAATATAGAGCTTAATGGAGAAAAGGAGCCGGGGCAACCATGGTTCTTGCAAATACTTCCAACAGTGTTTGTAATCCTCATATTTATAGTATTTTGGTTTGTTTTTATGCAACAATCTCAAGGTGGAGGAAGTCGAGTTATGTCATTTGGTAAAAGTAAGGCCAAAATGCATAAGGATGATTCGAAGAAGATAACCTTTGATGATGTTGCAGGATTGGAAGAAGAGAAGGAAGAACTTAAGGAAATAGTAGATTTTCTTAAGAGTCCTAGAAAGTTTATAGAACTTGGAGCTAGAATACCAAAGGGAGTATTAATGGTAGGCCCTCCTGGAACAGGTAAAACTTATTTATCTAAAGCTGTAGCAGGAGAAGCCGGGGTACCTTTCTTTAGTATAAGTGGTTCCGACTTTGTTGAAATGTTTGTAGGTGTTGGTGCATCCCGTGTTAGAGACCTATTTGAACAGGCTAAAAAGAATTCACCATGTATAGTCTTTATAGATGAGATTGATGCTGTAGGTAGAAGAAGGGGTGCCGGCCTAGGTGGAGGCCACGATGAAAGGGAGCAAACACTAAATCAGTTACTTGTTGAAATGGATGGTTTCGGCGAAAATGAAGGTATAATAATGATTGCCGCAACCAATAGGCCAGATATATTAGACCCAGCTTTATTGAGACCTGGAAGATTTGATAGAAGGGTACAAGTTGGGGTACCTGATATTAAAGGAAGAGAAGAAATCTTAAAAATTCACTCAAAGGGCAAGCCATTGGAAAAAGAAGTGGATTTAAAGGTTATCGCTAGAAGGACTATAGGTTTTACACCGGCAGATATAGAAAACTTATTAAATGAAGCAGCCCTTTTATCAGCAAGAAAAAATCTTAAAAAGATACCTATGGGTATTATTGAAGAGGCAATAACTAAGGTAATGGCTGGTTCAGAAAAGAAAAGTAGAGTTAGAAGTGAAAAAGAAAATAAGCTTACCGCTTATCATGAAGCTGGTCATGCAGTAGTATCTAGACTTCTTCCAAACATTGATCCAGTGCATATGGTTACTATTATGCCAAGAAGTAATGGAGCAGGTGGATTTACGTTAAATCTACCTAAAGAAGATAGAAGCTATATGTCAAAAGCTCAAATGGAAGAACAGATAGTGGTGTTACTAGGTGGAAGAGTAGCAGAAAAACTTGTACTAGATGATATTAGTACAGGAGCATCTAATGATATTGAAAGGGCTACAAAAATTGCAAGGGCCATGGTAACCCATTATGGTATGAGTGATAAACTTGGACCTATGACCTATGGAGAAGATGAAAATGAAGTATTTATAGGTAGAGATTTAGGTAGAAGTAAAAACTATAGTGAAAAAATAGCAGCAGAGATAGATAATGAGATGAGACAAATAATAGGTGAAGCATATAACGAAGCAGAAAGGTTATTAACAGAGAACATGGATAAACTTCACAAGGTAGCTAAAGCTCTAATTGAAAAAGAAACAATAGATGCTAAAGGATTTGAGGCAGCATTTAATGGTGAAGAAATCCTTGAAGAAACCGATGAAGAAAACCATATAGATGAAACTGATAATAATGACGAAGAATAAATAATAAAGGAGCTGGAATTTTCCAGCTCCTTTATTATTTTGTTGTTTTATTATTATTTTGTTGTTTTATTATTCTTTTATTGTTGAAGGGTTCCCAGTCTTTTTCTCATTTTTGTTGGGATATTCGTAATCATTTTGTTGCTGGAGGACTCGTAATCGTTTTGTTGCTGGAGGACTCGTAATCGTTTTGTTGCTGGAGGACTCGTAATCGTTTTGTTGCTGGGGGATTCGTAATCGTTTTGTTGTTGGGGGATTCGTAATCCCCCAACCTATCATCTATAAAAAATAAAAATATACAATAAGTTAAAACATAATTGTTAAAAAATAAACATAAATTTAGACTTAAGAATTATTTGTGTTATAATAAGAGATGTGTAAAAAATACATAAAAAATACAATGAAGTAAAATAATAAAAAATATATATTCTAGCAGACACTTCTTTTAAATAACTATCTATAATTTATAGGATTTTTAGATATACTAAAGAAAGTAATATATAGTAAAAACTAATCAATCGGTTGATAATCTACAAAACATATATTAAAGTAAAAAATAATTTTATAACAAGGAGGAGTTATATGAAAACAGATATCCAAATAGCTCAAGAGTCCACAATGAAGCATATAAAGGATGTGGCTAAGGAAATAGGTATTAATGAAGATGAACTTGAATTATTCGGAGAGTATAAAGCTAAAATTTCAATGGACATATGGGATAGAATAAAGGACAATAAAGATGGTAAGCTTGTACTTGTAACTGCAATCAATCCAACTCCAGCAGGAGAAGGTAAAACAACAACTAATGTGGGCTTAAGTATGGGGCTTAATAAAATAGGGAAAAAAACAATGACTACTTTAAGGGAGCCATCCCTTGGACCGAGTTTTGGAATAAAAGGTGGCGCAGCAGGTGGGGGATATGCACAGGTTGTACCAATGGAGGATATAAACCTACACTTCACCGGTGATATCCATGCAATAACCACTGCCCACAACCTTCTATCGGCCCTTTTAGACAATCATTTACATCAAGGAAATAAACTTAATATTGATCCTAGAAGGATAGTATGGAAAAGAGTTTTAGATATGAATGATAGAGCCCTTAGGAATATAATAGTAGGTCTTGGAAGAAGGGCAGATGGAGTACCAAGACAAGATGGATTTGATATAACCGTGGCTTCGGAGATAATGGCTATCTTATGCTTAGCAAGTGATATATCAGATCTTAAAGAACGTTTAGGTAGAATGATTGTTGCATATGACCATGATAAAAAGCCTGTTACGGCAGATGATTTAGATGCAACAGGAGCCTTAACTATACTATTAAAAGATGCCATAAAGCCTAACTTAGTTCAAACCCTTGAAAATACCCCAGCTATAATACATGGAGGTCCATTTGCTAATATAGCCCATGGTACCAATAGTATAGTTGCAACAAAGTTCGGTTTAAAATTAGCCGATTATGTTGTAACCGAAGCTGGATTTGGTGCAGACCTAGGAGCAGAAAAATTCTTTAATATAGTAAGTAGATTTGCAGGGTTTAAACCTGCAGTTACAGTAATAGTAGCTACAGTAAGAGCTCTAAAACTCCATGGTGGAGTACCTAAAAATGATTTAAATGAAGAAAATATAGACGCATTAAAAAAAGGTTTTGAAAACCTTGAAAAGCATATTGAAAATGTACAGAAATTCGGAGTGCCAGTTGTAGTTGCAATAAACCAATTCCCAACGGATACCGATGCTGAGCTTAAGCTTATAGAAGAGAAATGTACCAATATGGGAGCGGAAGCTGTATTATCTGAGGTATGGGCAAAAGGTGGCGAAGGTGGTATAGAATTAGCTAAAAAAGTAGTTGATGCTGCAGAAAATAAAGATTCAAATTATGCCCCAATCTATGATGTGGATCAATCAATAGAAAAGAAAATAGAAACCATAGCTAAAGAAATATATGGTGCCGATGGGGTAGAGTTTAGTAAAAAGGCAAGAAGAGAGATGAATAAATTAGCAGAACTAGGCCTTGATAAGATGCCTATATGTATGGCTAAAACCCAATATTCATTCTCGGATGATCCAAGTCTTTTAGGTAGACCATCAGGATTTACAGTAACTATTAGGGACTTAAGGATATCCGCGGGAGCTGGATTTATAGTAGCATTAACAGGAGATATTATGACTATGCCAGGACTTCCTAAAGTACCTGCTGCAAATAAAATGGATATTGATAAAGACGGAAAAATAGAAGGATTATTCTAAAAAAAGCGCTGCTTAGGCAGCGCTTTCTTCATTGCAACTCCCTGCACAGAACAAAGAAGGACCAAAGGCATCTTTGTTCCAATATACAAATTAACACATCAATTTTAGGGTATAATTTACTTAAGTCCATAATTATCTACAACAAATACAGTCGAGTTCATAAAAAATTTCCCGGGAAATGTATGTTAATGTTATTAAAAGTTAGACAAAATTATTAAAAAAAATTAATAACCCTCTATGTCAAGATTTATGAGTCCTTTAAATAGTACTATACCATATATAGAGGAGTGTGTGGAACTATTGAAATATTGACTTCATAGAATTAAAAATATTGAAATTATTATTGCAAAAACACCTATAATGTAATAGGCTATACTTGATGGTTATTTGAAATGTAATTAATTATAAAATGTTAGGATTTAAGCTAGGAAAACATTTTCTTAAAATCATCTAGGAAGCTTTTTATAATAGTATAAGGAGGCTAAAAAATGTTTAAGAAAGAGAAATTAGACCAGATTAATGAGTCTAAGAAGAAATGGGAAGAGAATACAGTAGAAAAAACCATTTCTAAATTTCCTGAAAGAAAAGAAGAATTTAAAACAGTTTCAGGAAATAAGGTGAACAGACTATATACACCAAATGATATTGAAGATTTTCAATATGATGAGAAGCTAGGTTTTCCAGGGGAGTATCCATATACAAGGGGTGCGCAGCCCACTATGTATAGGGGAAGGCTTTGGACAATGAGAATGTATGCTGGATTTGCCACAGCGGAAGAATCAAACCAAAGATATAAATATTTAATAGAACAGGGATCTAAGGGGCTTTCAGTTGCCTTTGACTTACCAACCCAGATAGGTTATGATTCTGATCATCCATTATCAGAGGGGGAAGTTGGAAAGGTAGGAGTTGCCATAGATTCATTAGCAGATATGGAGATACTATTTGATGGTATCCCTTTAGATAAAGTTAGTACATCAATGACTATAAATGCCCCAGCTGCTGTGTTACTTGCAATGTATATTGCAGTTGGAGAAAAGCAAGGGGTTTCTAAGGATAAATTAAGAGGTACGATACAGAATGACATATTGAAGGAATATATTGCTAGAGGTACATATATATTCCCCACTGAACCATCTATGAGACTTATAACTGATATTTTTGAGTATTGTTCAGATAATGTTCCAAGATGGAATACCATAAGTATTTCAGGATATCATATAAGGGAAGCTGGATCTACTGCTGCCCAAGAGGTAGGATTTACCCTAGCAGATGGTATAGCTTATGTTGAAGCTGCCATTAAAGCTGGACTAGATGTAGATAAATTTGCACCAAGACTATCATTTTTCTTTAATGCCCATAATGATTTACTTGAAGAAGTTGCTAAATTTAGAGCTGCAAGAAGATTGTGGGCTAAAATAATGAAAGAGAGATTTAAAGCCAAAAGTCCAAAATCAATGAGACTTAAATTTCACACCCAAACAGGAGGTTCAACATTAACTGCCCAACAACCAGATAATAATATTGTTCGTGTTGCTATTCAAACCTTGGCGGCAGTATTAGGCGGAACCCAATCCCTTCACACTAATTCAAAGGATGAGGCCTTAGCATTACCTAGCGAAGATTCAGTAAGGGTTGCTTTAAGAACTCAACAGATAGTTGCCCACGAGAGTGGAGTAACAAATACGGTTGATCCATTAGCAGGCTCATACTATATAGAATCCAAAACCGATGAGATAGAACAAGAAGCTATGAAATATATAGATAAAATTGATGATATAGGAGGGGCTCCTAGGGCTATAGATATGGGATATATCCAAAAAGAAATAATGGATGCTGCCTACCAACATCAAATAGAAGTTGAAAATGGAGAGAGAATTGTTGTAGGAATGAATAAATATCAAACTGAAGAGGAGCCACCAAAGGAATTATTAAAGGTTGATCCTGCAGTGGGAGAAAGACAAAAAGAAAGAATTGCTAAGTTAAAAGAAAATAGGGATAATGATAAAGTAAATAAAGCTCTAGAAAATCTTAAAGGTGCTTGTGAAGGAACGGAAAATGTAATGCCATATATATTAGATGCTGTTAAAGAATATGCTACATTAGGAGAAATATGTGGTGTTATGAGGGACGTATTTGGAGAATATGAGCAGTCAATCAGTTTATAAATTTTTTAGATATAAAGGAGGAAAATTAAAGTGGATAGACCTATTAGAGTTTTAGTTGCTAAACCAGGATTAGATGGACATGATAGAGGAGCTAAAGTAATAGCGAGAGCCCTTAGGGATGCTGGTATGGAAGTTATATATACAGGTCTTAGACAAACTCCACAGCAAATAACTGCTGCGGCTATTCAAGAGGATGTTGATGTTATTGCTATGAGTATATTGTCAGGAGCTCATAATCATCTATTTCCTAAGGTTGTAGAACTAATGGAAGAAGAAGGAGCCGACGATGTATTAATAATAGGTGGAGGTGTTATTCCAGATGATGATATACCAGTCTTAAAGAAAGCTGGTATTTCTGAAATATTTACACCGGGAACACCAACATCTGTAACTATAGATTTTATAAAGGAAAATATTAAGAGAAAATAAGCTATCTTTAGGTGGTGCTAATTTTGGATATTGCTAATAAATTATTAAATGGAGATAAGAGGGCCTGTGCCCGACTTATCTCTATGATTGAAAACAATGAACAAGATGCAATAGATATTATTAAAAAATTGTATAAGCACACAGGGAAAGCCCATATAATAGGGATAACGGGACCTCCAGGGGGAGGTAAAAGTACTTTAACCGACAAACTAGTTAAAAAGTTAAGGGAGAAAGATAAAAAGGTGGGAATAATTGCAGTGGATCCCACAAGTCCCTTTACAGGAGGTTCTATACTTGGGGATAGAATAAGAATGAACGATTTAGCCCTTGATAAAGGGGTTTTTATAAGAAGTATGGGGACTAGAGGTCACTTAGGTGGTTTATCTAAGGCTACTTATGGTGCCATAAAGGTTCTTGACATCTATGGATGTGATTATATTTTTGTTGAAACCGTTGGAGTGGGACAGTCAGAAGTAGATATAGTGAAAACGGCAGATACGGTTGTAATGATAACAGTTCCCGGATTAGGTGATGATATTCAAACCTTTAAAGCTGGAACCATGGAAATAGGAGATATATTTGCAGTAAATAAAAGTGATTTATTTGGTGCAGATAGAACTGCAACTGAGCTTAAAGCTATGCTAGATTTAAGTGATAAAAAGGATAGAAGACCACCAATAGTCAAGGTTTCAGCAACAAAAAAAGAAGGTATAGATAAATTATTAAATGAAATAGATGATCATATGGAATATTTAAAGTCATCGGATATGCTAATAAACAGAAGGCAAGATAATATTAAAACGGAATTAATAAAATTAGTAGAAGATGAGATAATATCTATGATTAGAAATAAAAATAAAACAGATGGCTTATTAGATGAGATATCAAAAAAGGTTTCACTAAGAGATATAGATCCCTATACTGGTAGGGATACTATATTGGAAAATATTAAAAAATAGTTATATTATTCAGTTTTGTTGCAAAATTATTATAATATGTTATTGTAATTAGGAGGTTTATATTATGGTAAAGAAAGTTGACCATGTAGGTGTGGCAGTAAAAAATTTAGAAGAATCATTAAAATTTTATCAAGATGTTCTTGGTATGGACTTACAAGGCACAGAAGTTGTGGAGGAGCAAAAAGTTAAAGTAGCTTTTCTTCCTATAGGAGATACAGAAATAGAATTGCTTGAATCAACTGATAAAGAAGGACCTATAGCAAGATATATTGATAAAAAAGGTGAAGGAATACAACATATAGCATATAGAGTAGATGACATAGAAAAAGCCATAGAAGAAATGAAGGAAAAAGGGATAAGAATGATAGATGAAAAGCCAAGATATGGAGCTGGAGGAGCTAAGATAGCTTTCTTACACCCCAAAAGTACCCATGGTGTACTGATTGAGCTTTGCCAAAGAGACTAGTACAAATAACCTAAGTATAAGTAGCTTCGAATTTATTCGAAGGTTTCATTATTTTACCAAGCTTGGTGAGGAGGTTTAAAATGGCTAAGGAGAAAATAGAACAACTAAGGGCTGCCAAAGAAAAAGTTAAACTTGGCGGTGGAGAAAAGAGAATCGAAAAGCAACATAGTAAGGGTAAATTAACAGCTAGAGAAAGAATTGATCTTTTGCTTGATGAAGGGAGCTTTATTGAAGTTGATACCTTTGTTGAACATAGGTCTACAAACTTTGGTCTAGAAAAGAAAAAGACTCCTGGAGAAGGGGTAGTTACCGGTTATGGTACTGTAGATGGAAGACTTATATATGTGTTTGCTCAAGATTTTACTGTAATAGGTGGAACCCTTGGGGAGATGCATGCTAAGAAAATATGTAAAATTCAAGAGATGGCAATGAAGATGGGGGCACCTATCGTAGGTATCAATGACTCCGGTGGAGCAAGGATTCAGGAGGGAATAGATGCACTATTTGGATATGGGAAT
The DNA here is from genome assembly GCF_037577855.1 of Dethiothermospora halolimnae. NCBI lineage: Bacteria > Bacillati > Bacillota > Tissierellia > Tissierellales > Thermohalobacteraceae > Dethiothermospora > Dethiothermospora halolimnae. Next base: position 46,084 of record NZ_JBAKFX010000021.1, read on the forward strand.
ATATTCTATAACAATACGGCTGCATCGGGTGTTATTCCCCAGATTTCTGCCATAATGGGGCCCTGTGCCGGTGGAGCAGCCTATTCTCCAGCACTAATGGACTTTATATTTATGGTTGATAAAACTAGTAAAATGTTTATAACAGGACCTGCAGTTATTGAAACTGTAACGGGAGAAAAGGTATCGGCTGAAGAATTAGGTGGAGCTATGACCCATAATAAAACCAGCGGTGTGGCTCACTTTGTTGAAAATAATGAAGAAGAATGTATAGAAAATATAAAGAGATTACTTAGCTTTTTACCATCAAATAATATGGAGGAAGCACCGGTATTTGATACTGAAGATGATATGAATAAAATTAGTGAAAAATTAAATGAAATAATACCCGATAGTCCAAATAAACCCTATGATATGAAAGAAATAATATCGGAGCTTGCTGACGGTGGTGAATTTTTCGAAGTACAACCATATTATGCCCAAAATATTTTAACCGGATTTATTAGACTTAATGGACGTTCAGTGGGAGTTATTGCAAATCAGCCTAAGGTATTGGCAGGATGTTTAGACATAAATGCATCGGATAAATCTTCAAGATTTATTAGAACATGTAATGCATTTAATATACCCCTATTAAACCTTGTTGACGTACCAGGATTTTTACCGGGAACAGGCCAAGAGTTTGGGGGAGTTATAAGACACGGAGCTAAAATGCTTTATGCATACTCTGAAGCAACAGTGCCTAAGGTTACGGTAATTCTTAGAAAGGCATATGGCGGTGCCTATATAGCTATGTGTAGTAGACACTTAAAGTCAGATATGGTACTGGCATGGCCAACAGCAGAGATAGCTGTAATGGGACCTGAGGGTGCAGCGAACATTATATTTAGAAAAGATATACAAAATGCCGATGATCCAGTTGAGACTAGAGCTGAGAAAATAGAAGAATATAGAGAAGCTGTTGCTAATCCATATGTCGGGGCATCTAGAGGATATATTGATGATGTAATCGAACCTATGACAACAAGACAAAGGATAATAAGTGCCTTTGATATGCTTTCAACTAAGCGTGAAAGTAGACCTTCTAAAAAGCATGGAAACATGCCAGTATAGGCTATCTGATAAAAAGAGGTGATATTTTGGATAAGTTGAAAATAGGCGAAAAATTGTTAGAACAAAACGGAATTTTAGGGGCTGTACTAATTGCTATAGTTAGTATGGTAGTGGTTTTTGCTACTTTAGTATTGCTTTCTTTAATTCTTAAAGGATTTAAAACTTTATTTTATAAGGAAGATAAAAAGAAACCTATAAAAGCTATAGATAAAAATACTAAACCTAAAGAAGAATTGGTCAAAGAAGATAATGACGATGAAGAATTAGTTGCAGTTATAGCAGCTGCAATAGCTCAAAGTTTATCAAGACCAGTTTCAGACATAAGGATAAAAAATATAACAAGGGTTCCCCAAAGTACATCAGCTTGGGCGAAGGCAGGTATACAGGAACAAACTCGTAATTTCTAATAAAAACATTGTTATGAGGGAGGCAAAATAATGAAAAAATATAATATAACTGTTAATGGGAAAACTTATGAGGTTGAAGTGGAAGAAGTAGGTGGAGATAGTACAATAAGTGCACCAACTGTATCAACAAAAACTGAAAGTAGACCAAAATCAGCACCAAAAAAACCATCTAAACCAGCACCGAAGAAAGAGGCTCCAAAGGCTAAGGCTGTACCACAAGGAGCTGAAACAGTGGAAGCGCCTATGCCGGGAACTATTTTAGATGTAAAGGTAAATGAAGGGGATAGTGTTAGCGAAGGTCAGGTTTTAGCTATACTAGAAGCTATGAAAATGGAAAATGAAATAGTTGCACCAAGGGCTGGTACAGTATCGGCGATAAACGCAGAAAAGGGAGCATCTGTAAACGCAGGGGACCCTATAATTTCTCTTGAATAATAAAACTAAACTTAGAAAGAGAGGTAACCTAAATGTTAGAGATACTTCAGGAATTTTGGACAAGTACCGGTATATATAGGATATTTGATGGGGAATGGAAAAGCCTTGTTATGTTTATTGCGGCAATTATCCTTTTATATGTGGGAATTGCTAAGAAGAAGGAGCCCTATCTATTAATACCTATTGCATTTGGAATGCTACTTGTAAATATGCCCGGTGCCAATCTAATGGGAGATGAAGGATTATTACATTATATATATTGGGGAACTGATAAAGGTGTCTACCCTGCCCTTATATTTCTATGTGTTGGAGCAGGTACAGACTTTGGACCCCTTATAGCAAACCCTAGAAGTTTATTACTAGGTGCAGCTGCCCAATTTGGTATATTCTTTACCTTTATAGGGGCAATATTACTTGGTTTTAAAGGTGCAGAAGCAGCAGCTATATCTATAATAGGAGGGGCAGATGGACCTACAGCCCTATTCTTAACAGGTAGATTAGCTCCCCACTTATTCGGACCTATAGCAGTTGCAGCCTATTCTTATATGGCTTTAGTACCGATTATTCAGCCGCCTATAATGAAGTTATTTACTACAGAAGAGGAAAGAAAAGTAAAGATGGAGCAATTAAGGCCGGTCTCAAAAAAGGAAAAAATTATTTTCCCTGTAGTAGTTGCTTTTATTACTATATTAATACTACCTGATGCAGCTCCTTTACTAGGTATGCTTATGTTTGGTAACTTAATAAAAGAATCGGGTGTGGTACCGAAATTAGCAGAGGTTGCTCAAGATTCATTAATGTATATAGTAACAATTCTCTTAGGGATTACTGTTGGAGCTAAGGCGAATGCAACAGAGTTCTTAACATTACAGACATTAGGAATATTAGGTTTGGGGCTTGTAGCCTTTGCAATAGGGACTGCCACAGGAGTATTATTTGGTAAAATAATGTATAAATTAAGTGGAGGTAAGATAAACCCTCTTATAGGGGCAGCAGGGGTATCTGCTGTACCTATGGCAGCTAGAGTTGCCCAGCAAGAGGGACAAAAAGCTAATCCATCCAATTTCTTATTAATGCATGCAATGGGACCAAACGTAGCGGGAGTTATTGGTTCGGCAGTGGCAGCAGGATTATTGCTTAAGATGTTTTATGTGGGATAGTATATTAAAGAAGAAAGTAGAAATAAAAAAACTTAGTGGCTTTGCCACTAAGTTTTTTATTTTATACCCTGTACCTTGTACTTTGCACTATTTAGTTGTTGGGGGATTCGTAATCCCCCAACTAATTATCTTTAAACTCTGCGTTATTTTAAAACAAGTGATATAATAATTTCTAGATGATGATAACAGTAAAAGGGGTGTGAGAAATTGAGAGAAGATATACTTAATTTACTTAAAAATACTGATGATTTTATATCAGGACAAAAAATAAGCGATAAATTAAATGTTAGTCGTACTTCCATATGGAAATATATAAATGGATTAAAGGAAGAAGGATATAAAATAGAATCTGTTTCAAGAAAGGGGTACAAACTTATTTCTAGTCCCGATGTTCTTACATATGAGGAAATAAAAGATCTCCTAAAAACAGACTATATAGGGAAAAAGATATTTCACTATGATACAATAGACTCTACTAATACAAGAGCAAAAGAGTTAGTATCAAAGGGAGAAGGGGAAGGAACTATAGTAATCTCAGAGGAACAGACCTTAGGAAAAGGAAGATTAGGAAGACAATGGCAGTCTCCTAAGGGGAAGGGTATATGGATGTCAATAATATTAAAACCAGATATAAATCCTGTGGATGCTAGTAAAATAACCCAAATTGGAGCTGCATCGGTTTGGGAAGCGATTAGTAAAATTGGTCTTAAGCCTTATATAAAGTGGCCCAATGATATAATATTGAATAGTAAGAAAGTAAGTGGAACATTAACAGAGATGAGTGGGGAACTTAATCAAATAAATTATGTTGTTATAGGCATAGGTATAAACGTAAATGCAGAAGCTGAAGATTTTTCAGAGGAAGTTAAGCCCATAGCTACTTCTATTAAAGCGGTATTAGGCAAAAAAGTTTCGAGAAAACATCTTGTGGCAGATATATTAAATAAGTTTGAAGTTCTTTATAATGATTTTCTAAGTAGTGGAAGCATCAGCAAGTCCATAGAGATATGTAGGAAGGGTTCAAAAATTATAGATAAGGAAGTTAGGTTAATATCTAGGGGAACTGAAGAAAAGGTTAAAGTTATAGATGTTACTGAGGATGGAGAGTTACTTGTTAAAGATGTTAATGGCAATATAAAAAAAATAATATCTGGTGAAATATCCGTTAGGGGATTAGAGGGATATATATAATAAATATTTATGTTGAATAAGTTTTAGAAAATTGTTAGAATTAATATGAAATTGTATTAGATAGGTTTATCTTTATGGATATTGAATATATTTAAGGCTATAATAAAGAAAAGAAGGTGAAGTTTTGATTTTAGTTTTTGATGTAGGAAATACAAATATTGTTTTGGGAGTTTATGACGGAAGTAAACTCATAAAGGACTGGAGAATATCAACAGACAAAAATAAAACATCAGATGAGTATGGGGTTCTTATTAATGAATTATTTAAATATAACAATCTAGACTTAAAAAGCATGGAAGCTGTTATTATATCCTCGGTTGTGCCTACGTTAATGTACTCTCTAGAGGCTATGAGTATTAAGTATTGTGATAAAAAACCCATAATAGTTGGACCAGGTATAAAGACTGGGATGAATATAAAGTATGATAACCCAAAGGAAGTGGGAGCAGATAGAATAGTTAACGCAGTATCTGCCTATGAGAAGTATGGAGGACCTCTAATAGTAGTTGACTTTGGCACCGCTACAACTTTTTGTGCAATATCTAAAGAGGGAGAATATTTAGGAGGTGCCATAACTCCAGGCATAAGAATATCCAGTGAAGCATTATTTAGTAGGGCAGCTAAACTACCTAAGGTTGAATTATCAAAGCCAAATAGTGTTATATGTAAGAACACTAAAAGTAGTATGCAAGCTGGTATTGTATATGGATATGCGGGATTAGTGGATGCTATTGTTGGAAAAATGAAGAAAGAATTAAAGGGTGAGGTTAAAACAGTAGTGGCCACTGGAGGATTATCAAAATTAATAGCAAGTGAATCTGAAACCATAAATAATATAGATAAATATTTGACACTAGAAGGGTTAAGAATAATCTATGAAAGGAACAAGTAGCTAGGTAAAGCTGCTTGTTTCTTTTAAAGTTACTAGGATATAGAGGTAGAATGGAGTGATAAGGTGAAGATAGGGAATGTGATAACAGATAACAATATATTTTTAGCTCCTATGGCCGGTGTTACTGATGTGGTATTTAGAGGTATATGTAAGGAGATGGGTGCAGGGCTTATATTTACAGAGATGGTTAGTGCTAAGGCTCTTTATTATAAAGATAAAAAGACGGAAAAGTTAATGCTTATTAACGAGAAAGAAAGACCTACGGCAGTTCAAATATTTGGTTCTGATCCAGATATTATGGCTAAGATAGTAAAGGATAATCTAAATAACAGAGAAGATATAGATATTATAGATATAAATATGGGTTGTCCAGCTCCTAAAATAGTGAAAAATGGCGATGGAAGTGCCCTTATGAAGACTCCTAAATTAGTTGGAGATATTGTAAGTAGTGTGGTTAAGGTATCAAAAAAGCCTATAACAGTTAAGATAAGAAAAGGTTGGGATGAAGATAATATTAATGCCATAGAGATAGCTAAAATAGCCGAGGAATCTGGAGCCCAAATATTAACTATCCATGGTAGAACAAGGGAGCAGTTTTATTCTGGGGTTGCAGACTGGAATATTATAAAGGATGTAAAGGACAATTTATCAATACCTGTAATAGGTAATGGAGATGTTTTTACACCGGAAGATGGGAAAAAAATGATGACCTATACAGGTTGTGACGGTATAATGATAGGTAGAGGCTGTAGAGGGAACCCTTGGATATTTAAAAGAACAGAAAAGCTATTAAAAACAGGAAAAACCTCACCAGAACCTACTGATAAAGAAAAAATTGAAATGGCAATAAAGCATTTAGAGTTAATGTGTAATTATAAAAAAGAAGTAATTGCTGTGAAAGAGATGAGGAAACATATAGCTTGGTATATAAAGGGTATGAAGTATTCCGCAGAAATGAGAAATGAGATTAATAGATTATCAGAAAAAGAAGAAATGAAAGAAGCTCTTTATAGCTACATTGAAAGTATAGTGAAATAGAGCTTGCATACCTATAGCTACTAAGTCATATAATAGACTATAAAATATACAAAAGTCTAGTAGTGGGGGGGATATATTTTGTCAGGGTGAATTTATATATATAGTAAGACCTAATTTATATAAAAAGTTTTTAAGTAATAATAAATACAAATTGGTTCCCACATCTTTATTGATTAAATTCAAAAACAAGATAAAGCCTAGAGTAGTATGTAAATACTCCAGAGAAAACAGAGATAGTATACTAGGAGTTGGAGTGGGGATTAATATAACTAATGAAGTCGATGATAGAAAAAATTATATAGATAAATTAATAGATAGTGTCAACCTATTGAAAAAGGAAAATACTAAAACTATTTTATTAGATAATATATATGAATTTAAATATAGTGAAGTTGTTGATATTGAGAAGAAAACTAATTTAAAGGTGCCATATGGAAGATGGATTAAAGTGAAATTATTACCTAATGTACTAATGAGAATATGTGAGTATAATGATATTGATTTATATGAGAGAAATATATTAATAATAGGGGATGATAGTGAAGATACAAGTGAAGTAATTGATAGTTTAGCCGATAAGGTTAATTATTTATCTTTAGTATGTGAAGATTGTAACTTCGGTATGAAAATGAAAGGAAAGATACTTTTTAATTATGGCTTATCCATAGAAACTGTGAAAACCGTTAAAGATTTAAAAAAATATAAAGTTATAATAAATTTAAATAATAACATAGATATTAATCCCTATAGAATAAATAAAAATACGATGATATTTGATTTATCTAATAGTAGAAAAGTATCTAGGAATTTAAATGATAAGAGAAAAGATGTGGGAAGCATTGAAGACTTTATCTTAGTTAATAAAAGCAACGTGAATTCAGATACAGAAGAGTTTGAAATGGATAAAGAGGTTACATCAAATATATATGATAACCTTAATGACAAAGTAGATTTGAAACATTTTGCTAAGATAATGGTAAATAAAAAGATGTATACTATTGAAGAAATGTCTAAGTTATTTTTAAATAATAAAAATAATATGTCAAAATTCCATGTAAAATGTTAGAAATAAACCATAGATAAAGTCTTGACAATGTAAAGTTACTAAATTATAATATTCAACATATATGAAGATATAAATAGTTTAACTATAAGGATCAATATACAAATATAAACAGTTTATTTATAGATACCTTTAATTCAAAAAATAATAATACAGAAAAAGGAGAGAGTTAAAGTGGCTGGGAAAGAAATTTTTATAACTGCTCAAGGGTTAGAAAAGTTAGAAAACGAACTAGAGGAAGCTAAAACAGTTAAGAGGAAAGAAGTGGCTGAAAGAATAAAAACAGCTTTGGCATTTGGGGATATAAGTGAGAATTCGGAATATGATGAAGCAAAAAATGAGCAGGCGCAACTAGAGGAAAGAATAGCTAAGTTAGAGAATATGATAAGAAATGCTAGGGTAATAAAAGAAGATGAGATATCTTTAGATAAAGTTAATGTAGGGAATAAAGTTAAAGTTAAGGACCTAGAATACGATGAAGAGATAGAGTATACCATAGTTGGTTCAGCTGAATCAGATCCTTATGAAGGTAAAATATCCAACGAGTCTCCGGTAGGAGAAGCTCTTATAGGTAGTAAAGTTGGAGAAGTAGTTGAGGTACAAATACCAGACGGTGTAATTAAATATGAGGTAATTGAGATTAATAGGTAATTAGGAGGTAAACGTTATGATGAATGATGAAAGTAACTTAAATGAAATGCTTCTTTTAAGAAGGGAAAAGTTAAATAAATTAATTGAAATGGGAAGAGACCCTTTTAAGATAGAGAAGTATGATGTAAGTCATAAAAGTCAATATATAAAAGATAATTTTGATGAAATGGAAGGAAAAGAAGTAAGTATAGCTGGAAGAATCATGTCAAGAAGAGGTCAAGGTAAGGTAGGTTTCTATGATATACAAGATAGTGAAGGTAGGATACAACTATTTGCTAAAGTGAATCTTATAGGAGAAGAAGACTATGAGTTATTAAAAACCTACGATATAGGAGATATTATAGGAGTAAAGGGAGAAATATTTAAAACTAAAAAAGGTGAAATATCAGTAAGGGGAAAAGAAGTAGTACTATTATCTAAGTCCCTTCAAATATTACCTGAAAAATGGCATGGACTTAAGGATCCAGATTTAAGATATAGACAAAGGTATGTTGATTTGATAGTTAATCCAGAAGTAAAGGAAACATTCATAAAAAGATCAAAGATAATGAAGGCTATAAGGGAATATCTTGATAACAAGGATTTCTTAGAAGTTGAAACTCCTGTTTTATCAACATTAGCTGGAGGGGCATCGGCAAGACCATTTATAACACACCATAATGCGTTAGATATAGAAATGTACTTAAGAATATCCCTTGAACTTCCCCTTAAAAGGCTTATAGTAGGTGGATTTGATAGGGTATACGAGATGAGTAGAGTATTTAGAAATGAGGGGATGGATGCAAGTCATAACCCTGAATTTACATTACTTGAGTTATATCAATCATATACAGATTATGAAGGCATGATGGAGTTAGTTGAAAGTTTATATGCCCATGTGGCAGAAGAAGTCACAGGGGCAACTAAGATTACTTATCAAGAACAAGAAATAGATTTAACTCCCCCATGGCCAAGGGTAAGAATGGTTGATGCAGTTAAAGAGCATACTGGAGTCGACTTTGATAGTATAGATGATGTGGAAAAAGCAAGGGAAGAGGCTAAAAAACTTAGGGTAGAGTTAAAAGGCAATGAAACTATTGGTGAGATTATAAGTGAAGTATTCGATGAATATGTTGAGGATAAATTAATTCAACCAGTATTCATTACCCATCATCCAGTTGATATATCACCATTAGCTAAAAAATCACCGGAAGATCCTAAGTATACCCACAGGTTTGAACCTTTTATTTGTGGAAGTGAAGCAGGTAATGCATTCTCTGAGTTAAATGACCCAATAGATCAAAAAGAAAGATTTTTAGCTCAAACTAAGAAGAGGGAAGCTGGAGATGATGAGGCCCATATGATGGACTATGACTTTGTAAATGCACTGGAAGTAGGAATGCCTCCTACAGGTGGCCTTGGTATAGGTATAGATAGAATGGTTATGTTATTTACAAATCAGTCATCAATTAGAGACGTTATACTATTCCCTACTATGAAACCGTTGGAAAATAAATAATAGAGAATAAAGAATAGATAAGGTGCAAAGTGGCCAAAGGCCACTTTGTGTTTTTTTTTTATTATGATGAAATTTTACGACCATGGGGAGTAAAATAACCATATCTATTCTTTATTCTCTATTATCTATTCTTTAAATAAAGGTGTTAGAATAATATTCGTTGTCTTGGGAAAAGATATGATTTAGGAAATAAAAGTAATTTCTAAAATTCCTTGACATAAGATTAAAGATTTGATATAGTGTTAAGAGTCGTCAACAAAAACGACAAGTCGATACAGGGGTAGCTCCAAATTGATTTGGAGGTTATCTTGAAAAAAGATTCAAAAAGATTCTTGACAGATTATAAAAAATCTGTTATAGTATTAAGAGTCGTAACAAACAAGTTTGGTCTTTGAAAATTAAACAGTGCAAGTCAAGCACATCCCAGATATTAATTTGAGATGAAAAACATTTAACACCAGCGTCACATTGAGTGACAGGTAACAAAACTTTTAATTTGAGAGTTTGATCCTGGCTCAGGACGAACGCTGGCGGCGTGCCTAACACATGCAAGTCGAGCGTGAAGCTATTTATTGAACCTTCGGGTGATTTAAATAGTGGAAAGCGGCGGACGGGTGAGTAACGCGTGGGAAACCTGCCCTATACAGGGGGATAGCCTCGGGAAACCGGGATTAATACCCCATAAAACCCTAGTATCCCATGATACATGGGTCAAAACGTTAGTGGTATAGGATGGTCCCGCGTCCCATTAGCTAGTTGGTAGGGTAAAAGCCTACCAAGGCGACGATGGGTAGCCGGCCTGAGAGGGCGATCGGCCACACTGGAACTGAGACACGGTCCAGACTCCTACGGGAGGCAGCAGTGGGGAATATTGCACAATGGGGGAAACCCTGATGCAGCGACGCCGCGTGAGCGATGAAGGCCTTCGGGTCGTAAAGCTCTGTCCTAAGGGAAGAAATTTGACGGTACCTTAGGAGGAAGCCCCGGCTAACTACGTGCCAGCAGCCGCGGTAATACGTAGGGGGCGAGCGTTGTCCGGATTTACTGGGCGTAAAGGGTGCGTAGGCGGTCTTGTAAGTCAGAAGTTAAAGCCCTCGGCTCAACCGAGGTAAGCTTTTGAAACTACAAGACTTGAGTGCAGGAGAGGAGAGCGGAATTCCTAGTGTAGCGGTGAAATGCGTAGATATTAGGAAGAACACCAGTGGCGAAGGCGGCTCTCTGGACTGCTACTGACGCTGAGGCACGAAAGTGTGGGGAGCGAACAGGATTAGATACCCTGGTAGTCCACACCGTAAACGATGAGTGCTAGGTGTCGGGGTCGACAGGCTTCGGTGCCGGAGTTAACACATTAAGCACTCCGCCTGGGGAGTACGGTCGCAAGACTGAAACTCAAAGGAATTGACGGGGGCCCGCACAAGCAGCGGAGCATGTGGTTTAATTCGACGCAACGCGAAGAACCTTACCAGGGCTTGACATCCCTCAGACCGTT